>JBDNAP010000323.1:0-3612 GCA_039768325.1 Thiogranum sp. | reverse complement strand
TCGAGGCTGCAAACAGGGTGTCTGACGAAAACTCCCGCAAAAGTCCCGCACCGACAAATTTGAACAGCAAGGCCGAATAGAGAAAGCGATGCTAACTTACTGATGATTAGGAGTATAATTTGGTCGGGGCGAGAGGATTTGAACCTTCGACTACCTGCACCCCATGCCGTAAGTCTGGTTTTAAGTTATTGTAATTATTGAAATCAATTGAGGCGCCCGTTGCACTAATTGCAGGACAATGCATAACGATGCATAACAGGTCCCGCAAAAGTCCCGCAAGCAGAACAGACGCCGGTGTACCCGAGACAACGAGGTTTACTTGAATGTCGATTTCAGATCGTTCCTCCGACCACCTGGTTCGTAGCCAGTTACAAGCATTTTGCTTACTTTTTTAATCAGTCACTTACGGTGCTTGCCCAACCAATACTGTAGTTGAATTATCAATCACTTGCATTTCACTATCACTGGAAGTTAGCACAAAACTAGCACAGTCCAATTTCACTCTGAAAGATCCCAGTTGCCACGCGAGTAATAATTCGCCACCCAGTGTGTCTTGTGGAAACCATCTAGCTCAAATCTATTTCAATTATAATCATATAATTAGCCACGCAATGGCAGTTAACGCATAATTCTGGCTCAACTATATTATAATTTTTGTTATAATGCCGATACATGATCAAAGAGGATCAGTTTGAGGATTTCGTCATGACTACTTTAAAGTTACGCAAAATAGGTAGCTCTGTAGGCGTCATTATCCCCAAGGATATGCTGGATACATTGCACTTGTCAGAGGGGGATAAAGTCTATGCCCGCACCAATAGCGACGGCGTACATCTGACACCTTATGACCCCAACTTTGATGAAGCGATGGATGCCTTCAGTCGTACCCGCCGGAAATACCGCAACGCGTTGCGTAAGCTCGCCAAGTAATGCCGCGGTGGATTCCGGAAGCGGCCGTTCGAGTGATTCATGCCGAATTGTTGGCCGAACACGGCGGTTTGGACGGCCTTGTTGACGAGGACATGCTAGGGACCACCCTAGCACGTCCACAACATCTCGAAACCTACAGCAATCCACCGGCTTCGCTCTTTCAACTTGCTGCTGCTTACGGTTTTGGTTTTGCCAAGAACCACTGTTTTAAAGACGGCAACAAGCGAATCAGCTTGGTGGCCATCGATGTGTTCTTACAATTGAATGGTTATGAACTCATGGCACAGGAAACAGAAGCTGTGATCGTCATTGAAGGCTTGGCAGCAGGCGACATGAGCGAAGACGACCTGGCCCTTTGGATCGAATCTAACGCAGCACCGATTGAGATTTGAGTGATCTTGGTGCACGGCTCCGCTCAGTTGTATTAGTTCACCCGCCGTCTCATCGGTTTCGGTGTTCACGCCAGTGATGTCGAAGGGATCGCGCTCTGCTGTATGTTTAACCGGATCATCTCAGGAAAAAATCATCCGGCTATCTGAGCTCTGATCACGACCCACTTTTCGAATATCACCGATGGCAGGCGAACCTCCGTATTCTTGAGATTGAACCCATTAAAACCGTCCCTTATACACCGGTATCACATCCATTCGTCGAGCGCCTGATCGGAACCATTCGTCGCGAGTTTCTTGATCTGACCCTGTTCTGGAACGCAGTCGATTTGGAGAGAAAGCTTGAAGCGTTCAAGGATTATTACAACCACAATCGTTTTCACGCTTCGCTCGAAGGCGATACGCCTGCACAAGTTAGTGGTGAATCCATAACCAGTCCGACCGACCCGGAGCATTACCCTTGGCAAGCTCATTGCCGCGGGCTCGTCCAACTACCGATGGCAGCTTAACTAGTGTCCGTCCATAAACGCTAAGGCGGTGAAAAGAAATAAGAAAAGCGATGCGTTCAGATAAAAAGTTCCGGTGATTTCTGCTATCCTTTTTTTCAAGCGACTGAAAACAAAGGAAACACAAAAACCACCGGAGGTGACAATGCGCAAAAAGTGCACTGACCAAGTAAGTATATTCGATCTATTTTCAAATCACGACATTGGCAAGGAACTGAAAGCCATGTCGAAGCGGCTCGACCAGCATCGAGAGATACTGGACTGGGTGGCGATGGATTTACACCTGAAAGATGTCTATGACACAGGCCGCCAGGGTTTACCGGCTGAGTCAGTGTTGCGCTGTGCGCTGCTCAAGCAATACCGGCAACTGAGTTATCAGGAGCTGGCGTTTCATTTGTCGGACTCGGCCTCCTTCCAGGCGTTCGCCCGCCTGCCAGGGCGTGTGTTTCCCAAGAAGTCGGTTTTACAAAACACCATCAGCCGCATTCAAGCTGGGAGCTGGGAACGGATCAATCATTGTTTGCTGGTGGATGCCAAACACGAGCGGGTAGAACTGGGCAAAAAGGTACGCATCGACAGTACCGTCACCGAAACGGACATCCATGCGCCGACTGACAGCAGTCTTTTATGGGATGGGGTCCGGGTCATGGTGCGCCTGCTCGAAGCGGCTCAGTCAATGTCGGGTACCGCAGAGATTGAATTTTGTAACCATCGCCGACGTGCGAAGAAGCGGGCACGCGCCATCATCTATACGCGAGGCAAGGACAAGAAGGCCGCGCTGTATCGGGATTTGATCAAAGTAACGATGAATACACTGGTGTATCTTGAAAAGGCAAAGATGATCTTGAGCGTTACAGGGGACACGACACTGCAACTGGAAGCCTGGCATGCTGAGGTGGGGCATTATCTGCCCTTGATCAAGCAGGTGGTTGATCAGACGCAACGCCGTGTATTCCAGGGTGAAAGCGTGCCGGCAGATAAGAAGGTTTTTAGCCTGTTTGAGACCCACACCGATATCATCATCAAGGGCAATCGTGACATCCAGTACGGACACAAGCTTAATCTCAGCTCAGGGAAAAGCGGGCTGATTCTTGATGTGGTCATTGAAGAAGGCAATCCGGCGGACACTGACCGTTTACTCCCGATGCTTAAACGACACATCAACCACTATGGCTGTGCGCCCAAACAGTTGGCCGTCGATGGCGGTTATGCGAGTAAAGACAATCTTGATGAAGCCAAGACGTGTGGCATTGAGGATGTTGCGTTCCATAAGAAGCGCGGTTTGCGTATTGAGGAAATGGTGAAGAGCACCTGGGTGTATCGGCAGTTACGTAACTTTCGTGCTGGCATAGAGGCGGGTATCTCCTGCCTCAAGCGGGCGTATGGACTGACGCGCTGCACCTGGAAGGGGCTGGGGCATTTCAAGTCATTCGTGTGGTCTTCTGTTGTAGCGCACAATCTGGCGCTGCTAGCGCGATTAAAACCGGCCTGATAGCGGCCAATGTGGGATGGGTTGTGATGAGCCGGGTTGCTCAGGGGTTTGTTTGTGTGTCGTAGGCAGATCAGCGACTAAATTGACAAAATACAGTGCATCTTTGAATGCCTGCGCGATAATATCAGGCATCGGTAGCTCAATCGTGAATTTTGAGTTGCACACATATTTGAAATTCGTGCCTTTATGGACGGACACTAATTAGGGCCAGAGCGAAATGCTACCCAATTAAGCAAGCTATGAATGAATCAACGCTGGCTGCGCTGTGCGCAGCGGAAAGAACAGGTTGATTCTT
>JBDNAP010000045.1:0-12421 GCA_039768325.1 Thiogranum sp. | reverse complement strand
TTGGACACGAAACCGTTCATGGGTGGCAGGCCGGCCAGGCCGATGATGCCGATCAGCATGGCGACGAAGGACAGCGGCATGCGCGCCACCAGCCCGCCCAGCTGGTTGAGATCGGAGGTGCCGGTACGGTGGATCACGGCGACAACCGACATGAACAGCATCGCCTGGTAGGTCGCGTGGTTGAAGACGTGCATCAGGCCGCCGGCAGAGCCGAGATCGTCGGCGATCAGTAGTCCCAGCAGCATGTAGCCACCCTGACCGATACCGTGCCAGGCCAGCAGGCGCCTGGCATCGTGCTGACGCAGGGCGGTGAAGGTTGGCAGGATAATGGTAAACACCGCGATCCAGGACAGCAGGTCGCGGGCGCTGAGGAAGCTGAAGGGTACCGGCATGTCGACCAGGCGGGCAATGCCGATCAATTGAACCAGCACAATGGCAATGGCGAACAGTCCCATACGCGAAGAGATGGCTCCGAGGAATGCGGCGCCGGGACCGGGGGTTTCCGCGTAGGCCTTGGCTTGCCAGAGGTGGAAGGGCAACAGCGCCATCTTGACCCCGAAGCCGGCCCCGAACAGGGCGAACAACAGCCACAGGCTGGCGCTGTCCATGGACGGCGCGGCAGCTTTCAGCGCCTGGAACTGAAAGCTGCCGACCAGTGAATAGACCAGCGCCAGGCCACCGAGTACCGCCATGGCACCGGCAAAGGCATAGCTGAGGTAACGCAGGGCGTAACGGTTTGCGGTGGCGCCGCCCAGTGCCATGATCAGGAAACTCGCCCAGCTGACCAGCTCCCAGCCGATGAACAGGCTCAACAGGTCGCCGCTCGCCAGCAGTACCAGCATACTGAACACATTCAGTGCCAGGGCGCTGTGGAAGATACGCAGACTGCCCCCCCGCCGGCGATAAGCCTGTGCCCATTCGCCGGCCGAAAACCAGCTGCTGAGCAGGGCGGCACCGATGGTGATCAGGGCAAAAAACCACGACAGGGCATCAAAACGCCAGTGCAGTGCTTGCTCCAGCACCTGGAAGGTGACCGCAGACTCGATTGCCGCTGTGGTGCCGTAGCCCAGGCCGGACATCAGCAGCAGGGCTACTCCCTGGGCTGCATACAGTACCGTGGCAGTCCAGCCGGCAGCCTGCCGGTTGCCGATCAACAGCATGACCACCACGGTCAATGCTGACAGTAACAGCAGGTGGTCCAATGGTGTCATGGCAGTGTCTCGGGATTGACCGTCTGGATATAGTGCGCCGCATCGGCCGCCTGGCTGGCGATATCTTCGATCTGTTCGGCCAGCGGTGTCAGCATCAACACGCTGCCGGCCAGAGCGGCGCACAGCAGGCTTGCCGTTGCGAGTTCCGGCATCCGGTGCGTAGCGGGCGCTGTTTGACCCTTCTCTGTGAGATAGAAACGGCTGGCGACCCGGAACAGGTAATTTGCCTCAAGTGCGGCACCCGCCAGGATGACAAAGGCGCCGAGATAATAGAGTGCTTGTGCCTGTTGGCTGAGTTCCACCAGCACCAGTAACTTGGCCCAGAAGCCCGGTAAAGGGGGCACACCGATCAGCGACAGTGCCAACAGAACAAACAGGCCCGCGGCCAGCGGTGAGGTCTTGGCTGCGCCGGCGAGCTTGCTGATTGAACCACTCCAGCGTTCGGCGAGCAGGAACAGGGCGGGCTTCACCACAAGGTGATGCAGAGCGACCGCCAGGCCGGCAAAGACACCGGCTTTACCCGGAATGGCAAAGGCGATGAACATGATGCCAAGCTGACCGATGGACGAGAAGGCAAGCATGCGCTTGAAGTCACGCGCCCGCCAGGCGGCCAGTTCACCGCTGACGACGCCCATGATGCCCAGTACCAGCATGACTGTCAGCGCTTCGGGCTGGTGGAAAACGAGCACCAGCAGACGCACGATGATCAACAGGGCCAGCTTGGAGACCACGCCGGCCAGCAGGGCGGATATGCGCGTGGGTGCGGTGGCATACACTTCCGGCACCCAGGTATTGACCGGGAACAGTTCGGCCTTGACGCCGAAACCGATCAGCATCAGAACAAATGCGGCCAGACCCTGTATATTGTTCAGTTGTGTGGGCGCGAGCTGGGCCAGCTGGGCGAGATTCAGTGTGCCGGTGGCCTGGTAGACCAGCGCGATGCCGGTCAGTGCCATCGCTGCCCCGAAGCTGCTCACCACCAGGTAGCGCATGGTGGCTGCGTAGCTGCCGGATGTGGCTTTTCCAGCGATCAGCCCGTAGGAAACCACCGCCACCAGTTCGTAAAACACATATATATTGAAGAGATCGCCGGACAGCGCCAGGCCGCTGCCGGATGCCGCCAGAATCAGCGCCAGGGTTGACTGGCGAACAGGGTCTGCACCGCCGTTTGGCCACAGCAGCAATGTGCCGAGACTGGCTGCGACGGCAAACAGGATCGCCATCTGGTCGGCATACAGGGTGATGCCGAGCGGAGGCCTGAAACCACCCAGTTCGACAGCGACAGCGCTGTCGCCGAGTTGGCTCCACAGCGAAATGCCAAGTACGCTGGTGATCAAGAGTATCAGCGGCCCGCTCCAGCGGCCGGCAAACGCCGATACGCGGTTGATGACCGGTAGCAGAAACGCGGTGATCAGGGGCAGCGCCACCAGCAGCACCAGATTGTTCATGCCCGACCCTCCTGCCGGGACATTACCGCTTGCGGTGCGTCGCCGCTGGTCGGCAGGTCGATGCCGGCCTCATCCGCAATGTCCTGGTCCAGGCGCTGGCGTACTTCCCTTAAGTCGAGGGTGCCGTAGGCACGTTGTACGCGCAGCGCCAGGCTCAGCGCCAGCGCCAGGATACCGACCCCGATGACGATGGCAGTGAGCACCAGGGCTTGCGGTACGGGGTCCGCCATAGTCGCGGGAATATGGCCGTTGACAATGATCGGCGCCGGGCTGCCTTCGCGGTAGGTCGCCAGCAACAAAAGCAGGTTGGCTCCGGCCTCCAGCAGTGCGATGCCGAAAATGATACGTACCAGGTGGGTGGATAGCACGATGCCGGCGCTGCCAATGACGATCAGGCCGAAGGCGGCGGTGTAGAGGATCAGACCGGTATCCATGGTCAATCACTCGCCTCCGTTTCCGACAGCTGTGCCAGCAGCCCGGCCAGTTCAGAGCCTACCTTGAGGCCAACTGCAATGTAGAGCAGGGGCAGACTGCCGGCAGAGAGCAATGCACCCAGCTCACCCTTGTCGAGCAGCGGGGTGAGAAATTGCTGGCCGCCCAGCATGGCGAGCAGTCCGATGAGGATAAAGCTGGCGCCGGCAAGTCCCTCGATCAGGCTAACCAGTCGATGGTCCATCGAAGTGCCGGGTCTCGCCAGGATGGGGATGAAGAAAGCCGCGGCGAGGATAACGCCACCCTGGAATCCGCCACCCGGTGTGAGATGTCCGTGCAGGATGATATACAGGCCCACCACCAGCAGCAGTGGAAAGAACAGGTCGGCACCGGCGCGCAGGATGAATCCCGAATCCGGGTCACGCGACGCATCGGCTGCGGGTTTGCCGAGCACCAGCCCGCCGGCGGTCGCCGCGGTGAACAGGATGGTGAGTTCCAGCAGGGTATCGAAACCACGATAGGCCAGTACCACGGCGGTGACAAAGTTCGCGGCGCCCACCTGTTCGGCCGCCACGGCGTTGATGGCCTGGCCCGCGATCGGCGCCACGCTGCCGAATTCCATGGTCTGGAATATCACGGCAATCAGCAGTCCGAGACCGAGCAGAAACACGGCGGAGCTTAAACGACGCATGATGCTTACCCCTTCATACGCCAGAGGCCAAGCCGGCGTAAGGCCAGTGCGAACAACAGGCTGCTCAGCCCGGCACCAATGGCGGCTTCCGTCATGGCGACGTCCGGTGCACGCAGGATTACGAACAGCACGGACAGTCCCAGCGAAACGACTGAAAACGCGGCCAGCGCGGCAAGAAAATCTTTCAGCAGCAGCACTGCGACGGCGCTGCACAACATGACGCCAACGATGAAAAGGACAAGTAATTCCATAGTTTCAGCTCGTTTCAGGGCTCGAATTCCAGTTTGTCCCCGAGGCGCTTGGGTTCGATGCCCGCTTTGCGGGATGCCCGGGCGATGGTTGAGGAACCCACCGGATTGGTGAACAGTATAAAGCCGGCAATGACCAGCAGTTTGGCCCACCAGTCGGGGTGATGGAAACCGATGCCCAGCAGGACGGACATGGCGCCCAGGGTGGCGGCCTTGGTGCCGGCCTGCAGCCGGTTATAGACGTCCGGCATGCGGATCAGACCAAGGCTGCCCAGGGCAATGAAAGTGCAGCCAATGACCAGCAGGATATCACCGATCAGATTCATGTCCTGTTCCCTTCGATAGCGCGGGCGATGGCCACGGTGCCGACGAAGGCGAGTGTGCCGTACACCAGCGCGATATCCAGATAGATAGGGTTGTCAAAAATACTGGCCAGCCCGGCCAGTCCGGCAGTCGTTATCACCGCCAGAGTATCTGCCGCCACCACCCGATCCGGTGTGGTCGGGCCCAGAAAGAGCCGTATGGCACTCAGTCCGATGGCAACAGCCAGTAGTGCCACGGCGATCAGTTGCAGTAAGCTAAGCGTCATATCAGGAACCTGCTCAGGTGTTTTTCGAATGCGGCGGCAATCTTTTCCGTCGCCTGTTGCATATCCGTACCCGGCGGGCAGTACACCCAGTGCACCAGCAGCCGATCCTCTACCACGTCCACCGTGAGGGTGCCGGGGGTCAGGGTAATGGTGTTGGCCAGCAGCAATTTTCCCAGCGGTGATTTCAGTTTGGTGTTGATCTCCACCAGCGCCGGATTGATAGGCAACGACGGTGCAAGAACCCGGGCGGCCAGATCCAGGTTGGCGCGCAACAGGGCGACAAAGAAGTTGCCCAGGTAGGCCAGGATGTATACCGGTGCCAGCCAGCTGAAGCGAAAACCGGTAAAGATGGTAAAGCGGGAACCGAACAGCAGCGTTACTGTCAGGGAGACAAGCGCACCGGCCACCAGTTCGTCGCTGCTGAGGTTGCCTGCCAGCAGTACCCAGAGTAACAGGGATATAAAAAACACCAGGGCATAGTGTGACCAGGAGACAGCGGTATTGGCAGCAGAATCATCCATTCGAATACCTGGGGAAAATACGTATAGACATTGCGATGACTTTGTTAGGAATTTATGACTGATTCACCAGAGACGTTGACGCCATGCGCTTGGCCGGCGTGACATTTGGCGCGAGTCTAGCCGATTTCAGACCCTGTGTCTGCAACCCCGGGGTGCCGAGAGGCCATATGCTATCGACTCCGGCCAGGAGCTGTCATTGACGCAGGTCAGTGGCTATTCAAGGCGATAAAGATGATTTTTGCAGCAAAGCCGTCGGTACTGATTGCATAGCAGAGAGGTGAGGCGCATCCAACCGGCCAGGTCAACAATATTTTCGTGTGGAGCAACTATCAACAGGCCTTCAAACAGTTCCTCACCATCCCATCTGGGCCATATGATGTCTTCCAGCGCACGCTTTCTTTGCTCATCGAGGTGATTGAATTTCAAAGCAAAGCCACTGGCTGAACTTCTCACTACCTCGGTGGTATAGCGGTCAGACGGCTGCGGCACCTGCTTGGTCGGATTGATGATAACTTCCACTTGCACACCGCTGAGTTCGCACGGGCTGCCGGAGACAAACAGGCCGCCCCCGCTGATATTGTTGATTTTTCTGAGGTAATACCTGTTCTTGTCAGCACAGTACAAGCCGACAGGAACCGCTAGCCGGGTTCGCGGATGAGCGCGTGCATCCACGGTGTGTCCTCCTCACCATGGCGATTTAGATCGCTACGCTGAACAAATTCCAGGCGCATTCTGCTTTAATTATAGACCGAAACTGGCGCCAGAAATTTGTCGGTGCCAGATGTTCTGAACGAGATGAAATGAACGATCTCAGGGTTCGTCCTTCGCGGCGGAAATAAGGTTCAAGTTATTGATTCACTCTCGACTCGGCACAGCCTGCAGAGGAGTGAAGGGGGACACCAGTGACGAGTGGGCTTCCTGATGAAGTTTTCTTGGCGATCACCGGCATCAGTCATCTGCGACATAAAAAAATAGCGGCCTGAAAGGCCGC
The DNA here is from genome assembly GCA_039768325.1 of Thiogranum sp. Taxonomy (GTDB): domain Bacteria; phylum Pseudomonadota; class Gammaproteobacteria; order DSM-19610; family DSM-19610; genus Thiogranum. Next base: position 6,290 of record JBDNAP010000045.1, on the reverse strand, counting down.
TATTCTGTGTTCCCTTATTCGGTGATTTTTGCCTAACCACCCATGACCGCGAAGCTGCGGATAAAGGGGCCGGCCATGCGCGGATCCTTGATCATGGCGGTGTAATCACCCACATTGAACTTGAGCTTTCTGGAAGTGTAAGCCATACCCAGGCCCATCATACCCGGTGGCTTCTTCATCCATTTATTCCAGTTGTCTTCGGTGGCACGCAGATCCCAATTGAGTTCCTGACCGTTATAGGCGCCAGACTCGACGACGTGCCCGTTTTCTATGCTAAGTACACCGCGGGGTTGATCTTCACCATCAATGCCATAGCCGATGATCGAATTGAATCCGATTTTTTCCAATGCTCCAGCGAGTTCGCCGTCTGCGTTCCAGCGATCCTTGAATCCGTTCATAAAATCTTCAGAAAACATATCAGACATGTCGTTTTCTCCTCTCTTATAAAGAAAATTTATTGGTTAGAGCAGCTTAACCTATTGTTATAGCAGCCCTGAAAGCGAATCTTTGATCAAGCCAGTTCATAGAAAACTTAACCTAAAACACCACTGTCAGCTAAAGATAGCATCTTTTTATGCGCACATACATATATGTAAATATTCATACAGTTCATGATCCCGGAATCGGGTGTTCACGAATCCAGTTGTCGCCCGTCATGCCGATAGCTGATCTGACCATACCGTAACAGGGGAAGCATGGAGCGGCAACTAACGATGGATATGCATGACGGTAACTTACAGAAAAACATTGTAAATAAAGAAAAGATTGCACTTGATAAGGTGGTTGGCCTGCGCTTCCGGATAGTTGATGGATCGACCGGACAGCTGTTGCAGTATGGCGATGAACTGATTTATCTGCATGGCGGGTACGGTGGGGCGTTCCCGAAAGTGGAACGCGCCATGGAAGGACGCCGGGTAGGAGATCGGATCGAGCTGAGTTTGTCGCCTGAAGAAGGCTATGGACACCACCAGCCGGATCTGGTGCTGGTGCTGCCATCGGAAGAGTTTGCCGGTGAAATGTTGCAGACCGGTACGCCGGTCGAAGGGGAGTTACCCGACGGACGGGCGCTTACCTTTACTGTCGCCGCGATCTCTAACGGACAGGTGACACTCGATGCCAACCATCCCTTCGCCGGCAAACACCTGGCTTTCCAGTTTGAAGTATTGGAAGTCCGTGATTCAATGGAAGCGGAGCGTGCCGCCGGGTTTGCCTTCGACGGCATGTTCTGCTGAACCCCCGGTTCACAATTCCCCATTGTTTGACCAGGATCAAGGTGGGCGGTACTCATTATCATTTAACCTGAATACGTCACCGCGGGAGCGGATTGTTTGTAGCGGGTTCAGGTATGTCAAGCAAGGTCTCATTCCTATTCGGGTTACTGGTGTTGCTGCTGGTTCAGCCAGCGCGGGGCGACGTATTGGTGCTGGTGCACGGTTATGCATCGGATGCGGGCACCTGGGAACGCAGTGGTGTCAACAGCGAGTTGCAAGCCTACGGCTGGCCGCGTGCGGTTATTCCGGGGCCGAACATACCGCAGCCGGCACAACAGGGGGCCAATAAAAGCTTCACTGTCAACCTGCCGGCGGAAGCACCATTGCTGGTACAGGCGAATTATCTCAGGGTCTCACTTAACGGCATACGCCAGCGCTATCCGGATGAGAAACTGATCCTGGTGGGACACTCTGCGGGCGGCGTGGTGGCCCGTCTCATTCTGCTCGGCAACAATCCCTACCGGGTCGATGAACTGATTACCATTGCATCGCCACATCTGGGAACGGTGAGGGCCGCGCAGGGTCTGAATGTGGTCGATTCAAAACCGTTTTTCTGTCCAGGGCCGGGTATCCATTTTCTCAAGCGTCTGGTGGGTGGTTCCGGGTATGACTACCTCCGGTATTCGCGTGGTGTACTGGTCGATCTGCTGCCTGCCGAGTCGGGTAATGTGCTGACCTGGATGAACCAGCAACCGCATCCGGATATTGTCTACGTATCGGTGGTGCGCAAGTCGCCGTTCGCACTGGGTGATGAGGTGGTTCCGGCCTACAGCCAGGACATGAATAACGTACCCGCCTTGCGGGGGCGTGTGAATATACTGTTTACCGATGCCGGACACGGTCTGAATCCGTCCGATGGCATCTTGTTGGCCGGCTTGTTGGGAAAAGCCCGCTAGTGTGCTCCATGATCCCGGGTGGAGGCGGGCATTCAGCGTGTTCTGCGGATTTCGTCGCGCGGCTCAGGCTCATTTGTGCCGGAGTTAATGGTGTGATGAACAGGGCTGTCCGGCTTGTCGCATTGCACTTCGTCACTGCCGCGTATGGCGATGGCTGTCCACAGCGAGGCCATCCCCCATAGCGCCAGGCCCAGGGCCACTGCACTCCAGACGGGTTCCGTCGGACCGACCGGGCCACCCAGAAAACCGAAAACAATAGCGACAATACCCGCCAGCCAGAGCACCGTTATCGGTGCTGCATAACAACTTGCACAGCCAAACCTGCACACAGCAACCGTCGGCGCAAGCAGAGTGAGGGCTGCTCGTTTCATGGGTATTCCTCAATCCATTCGGGAACCGCTGCTATCCTATATCACACCGTTAACAGTGTGAAAAGTGCCGCAGCTCGGCCAGCCGGGATCCGTACATGGCGATAGGTACGGGTTCAGCTTTCTGAAATTTTGTTGCGCAGGGGTATAACGGGTGCTTTTGCCGTTTTCAGCCGGGCTTTCAGGGTTAGTCTGGGCCGGCCATAGCCGCCTGTTTGTGAGTTGTTGCGGGGTGGCTTCGAGTTGTCCTGCAGCTTGTTGCGATCCATGCTTTCCAATACTGTCAGACCAATAAGCCTGAGTGCCTTATCGCTTAGTTTCATAAAACAGGGATCTTCTTTATGCTTGTTTTACACTGGATTAACCCTGCAGAAACCGTTATGTCCTGTTGCTGCAGGTTCAGGGTGTGTAGCGGCGGATGAGGCTCAGCCTTGAGTTGACAGAGACCTTACAGTGCCATCTGACCCGCCGCCGCAGATCGACAGGAGCTCGCCTGATCGGTGTGCCCACGGGGCATGATCGTCCAGTCGCTCCCGGTATGGCCCAGGCCAGTCTCTCGACCGCTTCCCGGTCTCACCTTCTCCTGCCTCCCACGACACTTGTACATCCCTGTACGTCGGTCGCTCCCGGCCTCCTGCCTCCCACGACACTTGTACATCCCTGTACGTCGAGTTTCAGCGCGGCAGGGTGTCGCTCAGGTGGGGGCGTATTTCGCGTAACATCAGCGGGAAGAGCTTGGGCGCGGCGGCCACGATATTGCCTGTTTGCAAAAAGTCGTGGCCGCCGCTCAAATCCCCCACCAGTCCGCCGGCTTCGCGCACCAGCAAGACTCCGGCCGCCATATCCCAGGCGTTGAGACCGATTTCCCAGAACCCGTCAAAACGGCCCGCCGCGACGTAGGCAAGATCAAGTGCTGCAGATCCCGGGCGACGGATACCCGCGGTATCCACGATCAACGCCTTGAACATTTCCAGGTAGCTGTCCAGGTGTTGCTGATCCTTGTAGGGGAATCCGGTCCCCAGCAGGGCACCGTCCAGGGTGTTCTGTTTGCTGACACGCATGCGGCGGTTATCGAGAAACGCACCGCTGCCACGACTGGCGGTAAACAACTCCTGACGCATAGGGTCATAAACCACGGCCTGGTCGAGCCGGCCCTTGTGTTTCACTGCAATGGAAACCGAGAACTGCGGGAAACCGTGCAGGAAATTGGTGGTCCCGTCCAGTGGGTCGATGATCCACTGAAAATCGTCTCTGCCTTCGTGCTGGCCGCTTTCCTCTGCCAGCACGGCGTGATGGGGGTAGGCCTTGCGGATGATGGCAATGATTTCGTCTTCCGCCTGACGGTCAACTTCGGACACAAAATCATTGCGTTCCTTGCTGGCGATAGTCAGCTTATCGAGACGGTTAAGGTGCCGGACGATAATATCTCCGGCGTTGCGCGCGGCGCGCACCGCGATGTTCAGCATAGGGTGCATAGGGTGCATAGGGGAATCCGGCCGGTACCAAAAGGGGCGGACGCGATTGTACCGGCTTGCCGTTGGAGTGTGAATAGCGCCGCTATAACACGGCCGGTTTTACCCTGTAGTAGCGCCGTCCTGTCACGATGGTGCTGCAGCGCCATCGTGGGCAGGAGCCCGTTGCTACGGGATCTGAAGCCGGGCGGCTACCTGTTCTGGCGCTGGTATTCCTTACGTAGACGCTGGCGTTCCTGCGGGCTCAGTTGTTCATACTTGCGTCGCTGTTGTTCCACCTCACGGCGCTTGTCCGGCGGCAGATCCAGGTAGCGTTGTGCACCCCGGCGCATGCCCTGTTGGCGTTCATGGTCGTAATCATCCCAGTTGCCACGGTGGCGTTGCAGCGCCCGCTGTTCTTCAGGGTTCAGTGATTGCCAGGGTATGTCACCACGCGCTGCGAGGTACAGGCGGTGGGCATCGATGTCGGCATGTACCGACAAACCGGACAGCGACAGGGTCAGTGTGAAAAGGATCGAGGTCAGTACTTTCAGGTGTGCTCTCATAGTCATCAGGTTGAAGAATCCGGCGACGCCTTATGGTCTGCCAGCCACAGATAGAAGTCCAGATCTTCGTAAATCTCCGGAACTGCGCCCGGTGTTGTGCCCGCCAGCCGGGTATCGTCTGTGTCGGGTGATTGCAACGGCTTGACGACAAGCACGGCAAGCAGCGCAAGGACGGCGGCAGCGGCCAGGGGTGCAAAACGGCGCAGGGTGGTCTTTTTCCGGGCCGACAGTGCCTGGCGTCGCGACCGGTCGAGTTGCCTGGCCAGGTGCTGAATCTGCGCGTCGTCCGAGCGCAGCGCAGCTGGCCAGTCATAACCTCGCCGACACGTTTCGCACTGCTGTAAATGCGCCTCGAGTCCGTCTTTTTGTAACGGATTTTCATCCAGCAGGCCGGCGCGCAGCCGGTCCAGTAATTCGGAATCCGGGTGTTGATCAGGTTCGCTCATGTTCCCATACCTCCGAAAGTTGCGTGCGTAGCGCACGCAGTGCACGGAAATGGTGTTGCTTGATCGTATTTTCCGAGCAACCCAGAATATCCGCTGTGTCGCGAATACTCAAACCCAGTTGCTCGCGCAGTAAAAATACCTGGCGCTGGCGTTCTGCCAGCCCGGCCAATGCCTGTTCGATCCGCCTCTTTAACTGGGCAGCGGTAGCGCCGGCCTCCGGATCGCTGATCCCGGCGTCGTGCTGGACGGCAGATAATTCGGCTTCGGCCATGTGTTCATCTCTTTCTGCATCGGCCAGTCCCAGGCCGGTCAGGGAAAGCAGCCTGCGCTTGGTCGCAGCCAGCAGGCGCTTACGGCGTTGATCATTGATCCTGCTGTTTAGCACGCTGCGGAACAGCGCCGGCCATTCTGTTTCAGGTTTGTCGCGGTAATACTGGACGAAACGCAGCATGCTTTCCTGTACCACATCAAGTGCGGTCTCCTTGTCCCACAAGGCGCCATAAGCGACCTGATAGGCTTTGTGCTGCAGGTCGGCGAGGAAACTGTTCAATAACGCCTGGTCGCTTACCCGCGCGCCTGTGGGAATGTCTACTGGCATCGGCCTCCAGAATACCGTTTCCATCGTATCCTCGCCAATCCCGAGCAGTCCATTGCTGTCAGTGCCGGTTGCTTTCAGCATAGGAAGCATGCTTCTCTCGCGCGTGACCGCGGCCGTGGCGGTTGTGGTCATTGTGCTTGCGGTGGTTATCCCAGTCGCGCCGATGGTTACCGCCATCGTGCCGGCCGCGGTATCCGCTGTCGTCAGAATGATGATCACTGAACCAGTACGGGCGGCGACGCCAGTCATAGGCTTTGCCATGACGTTTGTAATGTCTGTGTTTTTTGTAAATGCCATGGTGCCTGTGCTGGTAGTGATCGTGGCCATAGACATGAGGCCGCGACGTATAACGAGGCGCGTGATAGAAACGCTGGTGTTGGTTATGAGCACTATGGGCTGGTTTGCCGGCGTAGCCGTCGGCTTGCGCGGCATTGCCGAGGGTTAGGCTGGAAACACCGAGTACCAGGGCGGTAATTGTCAGTCTGATTGTTCGCATAATCGAGTCCTCTGTTGCTTACAGGGATGATTAACGAGTTGCCTGACCGAAAGTTAACAAGCTTCTGGTTTATTCGATGCTCCAACCCAGTGTGTGACAGGCGCAGCAGAAAAAACATGTAACTTATTGATTCATGATCCCCCAGGGGACCCTCTCCCCCAGGGGACCTTCTCTTGCCTGACGGCAATTCACCTTGTC
>JBDNAP010000322.1:0-3981 GCA_039768325.1 Thiogranum sp. | reverse complement strand
CGAGCTCGTGTCGGAGTCGATCAACGGCTTCCTCATCAACTTGCTGGAAGTGGTGGTGATCGTGCTGGTGGTGATCACCATACCCAGCGGCTGGTGCATGGGGGTCATCATCGGCACCGGCCTGCTGCTGACCATCCACTCGACCTTCATCGTGCTGGCCGTCCTGGATATCCCCCTGCAGCGCATGTCGCTCGGCGCGTTGATTATTGCCCTGGGCATGATGGTGGACAACTCGATCGGGTTTCGCCTTGTTCATCTTTTCTGTCGGTTATCAGGCAGGACCACGATTCTTCGATGTACTGAGAACCGATGGTCTCAAATACTTTTCACTCGCTGTGGTCATTGCTGCAACAGGTTTTACTATTGCTGTCATCGCCGCAAAATTACTCGACCTGGCACCGGGCACAGCCGCGGGACTGTTATCAGGCGGCTTGACCAGTTCACCCACGCTCGCGGCCGCACAGGAAGCGCTGCGAACCGGACAAGTCACACCGCCGGAAGGTATAACGGCCGATGCCATGATCGGCAATGTGGCGACCGGCTATGCCATTACCTATATCTTTGGCCTGGCGGGCTTGATTGCGATTATCAAGTTACTGCCGCAACTGCTGGGCATCGACCTGGAAAAGGAAGCGAAAGTACTTGAAACAGAGGCCGAATCCGCAACAGCATCACAGCCGACGAACGTTTCAGCACGAATTTACCGGGTCACCGATGAAGCATTCACAAAAGTTCCCGCCAAACAACTGCGAGAGCAATACTGGGACAAGGCCTCGGTAGTCAAGGTGAGAAGGGATGATGAATTTATCGAGCCAGACCCGGAAGGCTTTCTTCAACTGGGCGATGAGCTGCATATTCTCGCGCCGGTTGAATATTTCACCGAAATCATCGCCAAACATGCCGAAGAGATAACGCCGGAGATGAGTACCGCGCAGTTCACCGAGGCCGCACAGATAGTCGTTATCAATAAAAAAGCGGTTGGAAAATCTTTGCAGGAATTGAATGTCGCCGAAAAATTTGGTGTGTTGATTACCGGCGTAACACGCATGCGAATGGAAATACCCCTTACCATCAAATTTGCGTTACGCAGGGGTGACATTCTCACCGTCGTTGGCCCACAAGACAACGTTGACCTGCTTGGCCAAGAACTCGGGCACGTAGAGCGGGAAATCGCTGAAACGGACATGGTCACGTTTGCTTTTGGTATTGTCCTGGGTGTTGCCGTAGGCATGCTGTCCATCAAGGTGGGGCAATTATCAATAGGTCTGGGGTCGGCTGGCGGCCTGCTCGCCTCCGGGCTCGCTATTGGTTACTTACGCAGCATTCATCCCACTTTTGGACGCATGCCGGATGCGGCGCGCTGGATACTGATGGAGTTTGGACTTTTGTTATTCATGGCGGGTGTGGGTTTACGGGCCGGTGGTGACATCATAGAGACTTTCCTTATCGCGGGGCCGGTGTTGGTACTGGCGGGTATCATCGTTACAGCAACACCGATTCTTGTTGGTTATTTCTTTGGCAGAAAAGTGCTGAAAATGCATCCGGTTTTACTGCTTGGCGGTATTACAGGATCGATGACCAGCGGCGCATCCCTCAGCGTGGTGACAAAAGCGGCAAACAGTTCCATGCCGTCACTGGGTTATACCGGCGCCTACGCTTTCGCCAATGTGTTGTTAACCGTTGCCGGCAGTATTATTTTATTTTTCTGACAAGCTGGCCGCGTCATAGAACCGGGAGAATGCGTATTCGAATGATACGGCTATACCGGATCTGGTTAACGGCGTGGTGTATGAGTGCTTTGCTCCTTTCGCCACGAGGCTTCGCCGCCGGTCCTGACTACGTCCGCGAGGAACAACCGGTCGTGGACACCATGGAGGATGCAAAGGGCCTGGTCACAAAAGGTTTCTATGTAACGCCTTTCAAGTTGTCCCTGTTTCCCCGGCTCAAACGGCGGCTCGAATCCCTTCCGCCGTTCTGGCGAGACACCAGCCTGGCTATCAAACCACGCAGCTACTATTTTGATCGTGACCGCGACATCGGTGACAGCGTGGCCTGGGCACTGGGTGGTTCCCTGGAGCATCAGTCGGGGTGGTGGAAGGAACGACTGCGGATAGCCACCACTTTGTTTACCTCGCAAAAGCTCTACGGGCCCGGCGACAAGGGTGGCACCTTGCTGCTGAAGCCCGTACAGCAGAGTTTCACCGTGCTGGGTGAAGCCTATGTGGAACTGCGACTGACCGATTCCTTTAGCGCACGCGCCGGACGCACTTCGCTGGACTTGCCGTACCTTAATCGGCAGAACAGCCGCATGGTGCCCAATACCTTCCTGGCCTATGGCCTGGAAGGTAACATCGTCGAGCCGTTGGAATTCACCGCCGGGCAGGTAACACACATGAAACGGCGCAACTCCGATAATTTTGAGCCGATGTCCAAAGCGGCGGGCCTGCTCGGGACCGATGAACCGGCCACCGCGGCAGGTATGCGCTACAACTTCAGCGAGTCCATCAACCTGGGTTTCGTCAACCTCTACGCCTGGGAGTTCATGAATACTTTTTACGCTGAAGGCAATGCCGGCTGGCAAGTCACCGACGACCTGGCCCTGGGTGTAGCGGCTCAGTTCACTGACCAGCGGAGTGTCGGTGATGAACTGGAGGGCGACTTTGAAACCAGCGTGTATGGCGCAAAAGCCAGCACCACCTACAAAGGGGCGACCCTGAGTCTGGCCTTCTCCAGTACTGACAATGACAGTCGAATTCGTAGCCCCTTCGGAAGCTACCCCGGCTACCTGTCATTGATGGTCAAGGATTTTAATCGCGCCGGTGAGGACGCTTGGCTGCTGGGGCTGGCGTATGACTTTGCCGAAGCAGGGTGGGAGGGCGTCAGCGGCTATGTCAACTATGCCGAAGGTTACGTCCCGGACTCGGACAGCACCGGCGTCCCGGATCAGACAGAACTGGACGTGACGCTGGACATCCGTCCCACAAACGCTGTAGTTGATGGTCTGTGGTTGCGCCTGCGTCACGCCCGGGTCGATCAGGAGGGTCGTTTTGCCGACGATGTACGCGACTGGCGGGTGATTCTGAATTACGAAGTGCCATTGCTGTGAATTTTGTGCACCAAGTAATCATCGCTCTAAGTTGATAGCTGTGGCGAAACGTATCATATTGAAAGTTAAAATAAATATGCTACATGAGATGTCGTGCGTAACTGGGGGATAAGGTGGCCTCCCCTTGGGGACGCCATATTTGGTTGTAACTAATTGAAATAAAAATAAAATAATTTCGGTATGATCTTGTTCAATTGCTCCCGAATGTAACGCGCTGATTCTCGGTCAATAAATATAGGGGTTCGCCTCCCCCGCCCGACGCCACACTATTCCACGAGTTCAGCTGCATTGGACATGATACTTCCGCTTACCGGGAAGGTTGCGTTTACGAACAAGACTGGCTAGGTGATGGTATTCACGACACCATTACGAATTCGGCAGAGCGCAGGTGTCCCGGTTCAGTTCGTTTACCCGGCACAAAGCGGAGAGCAGGCGTTCTATTGAAGCACTGTTACTTCAACATGTAGCTTGTTATCTAGGAAATTGGCCGCATTCGATATTTCATCATTCGCATTGCCATCGGCTAAGATGAAGAATACCGAGTGCAATACGTGTTCACCTTTCTTAATATTCCGCTTTGTCTGAATAATATAACCTGCTTCCAGTGCTTCTCCGGCATCGTTCGCCAGGTAGGGCTCTATTCTGAAGTAGTCGCGGATCCCCTCGGGTATCTTGATACGGCTGACGACAGCCAGTCTATCTCCATACAAGCCCAGCCATCTTGCATCCTTTCTGTCTGCAAGCAGGTTTGAGTTGCGCTTACTGTTACCGATGGTTATCGATTCGCTCGCTCGCGGCACCCTGGCCTGGCTGAATACATCGTTTCTGTACCTTGATGCGGCAAGCATTTCGACACCTTTGACCGGAAAACGCAT
>JBDNAP010000321.1:0-8112 GCA_039768325.1 Thiogranum sp. | reverse complement strand
TTTACCAGATGATATTTTTCTGTTTTCAAGCAATCTTCCCCAGCGCTGCCAGCAACTTCTCGTGAATCCCGCCAAAGCCGCCATTGCTCATGACCACCAGCCAGTCACCTGCACGAGCCTGTTCAACGATTGAGGCCACCAGTTCATCCACATCGTCAGACACGATGGACGGTGCCACCAGACTGGCAGTCACCTCGTGGATATCCCAGGCCAAATCGTCGGGCCGGTACATCCACACCACGTCGGCATCGGACAGGGATTTCGCCAGCTGATCACGGTGAATGCCCAGACGCATGGTGTTGGAACGTGGCTCCAGGATCGCCAGCAGGCGTCCGCCGCCGTGCTTGCTGCGCAGCCCCGCAAGGGTCGAGGCGATAGCGGTGGGATGGTGGGCGAAATCATCATAGACGGTGACACCGTTGACCTCACCACGGACCTCCAGACGACGCTTGACGCCGCTAAACCGGTTCAAGGCCTCGATTGCCTGCTGGACCGGCACGCCCACATGCCTGGCTGCAACGATGGCGGACAAGGCGTTGTGCACATTGTGTGCACCCAACTGACTCCATTTCACTTCCCCCTGACTCTGCCCATCCAGCATCACGGCAAAATGACTGCCGTCATCGGCGATCGGCTGCGCCTGCCATTGCGCCGGGGAGGCCCCTGCTGAAACGGTCTCCACCGGCGTCCAGCAGCCCATATCAAGCACGCTGGACAGATTGCCGTCATCGGCATTTACAACCAGCAGGCCGGTACCCGGCACAATCCTGAGCAAGTGATGGAACTGCCGCTGGATGGCGGCAAGATCCGGAAAAATGTCAGCGTGATCAAATTCGAGGTTGTTGAGCACCAGGGTGCGTGGTCTGTAGTGTACAAACTTGGAACGTTTGTCAAAAAACGCCGTGTCGTACTCGTCGGCTTCCACCACAAAAAACGGAGATTCTCCCAGCCGTGCCGAAAGCCCGAAATTACTCGGTACCCCACCAATCAGAAACCCCGGTTTCAGGCCTGCCGCTTCAAGAATCCAGGCCAGCATGCTGGCCGTGCTGGTTTTACCGTGTGTGCCGGCAACCGCCAATACCCAGCGGTCCTGTAACAGCTGCTCGGCCAGCCATTGCGGGCCCGAGGTGTAGCGCAAACCCTGGTTCAGCATATATTCAACCGCGGCGTTTCCACGGCTCATGGCATTCCCGACCACCAGCTGATCGGGGGCAGGATCGAGATGCCCCGCACTGTAGCCCTGTTTCACCGTGATACCCTGCTCCTGCAACTGGGTACTCATCGGCGGATAAACGTTAGCATCGCATCCTTCCACCTCGAAGCCCGCCTCCCTGGCCAGAACCGCCAGACCACCCATGAAAGTTCCACAGATACCGAGAATATGAATTTTCATCGTCTATTTTCAGCCATATTTCTTCCAGCCAGGGAACACCCAGAAGGCTCTGAAAAACCAATAATTTTCAACCTTTTCAACTGATTTTACAAGCTACACCCCCTGACCCCCCTTGCACACTGCCTGGCCTGACGCCTACCCCGCCACTCGCGGAAAAAACGATTCCACCAGAGTAATAGTCAGCACGGTATGCAGGCCGGCCACCAGCAGACCGGTGCCAAAAGCAGTCGACAGGGCATGGCGAAAAATATGTGCTTGCACCGTAATGCTCCAGACCAGCATCAGCAACCAGCCCAACACCAGTATTCCCGCCGGACCGTCCTCAGTCTGTGTCCGGGCCGCCTGCAGAATCAATGGCAGCCCCAGCATACCCAGCACCGTGCCGGTACCGGCAAGCGCAGTCAGCGTCTGAACAAGACGTCCCGATTTTTTCATCAACAACAACACAGCCCAGGCAAACAATAGCATGACCAGGATATCAAGCAGGGTCATGCCCAGAGATACCGGCCAGTCAGAGCTGGCGCGGGCATGCAACAGGTCCATCAGCACATAAGCCACTATCGACCACTGCAAAGCCGGATAAGACAGGGCGTCATCCTGTGGTGCTCGCTGCAACAGGCATTGCTGCAACCAGGACACCAGCCAACGTTTGATCAGATCAGTTCTCATCTACTCGATTCATTGTTGCAGCTTATTAATACGCTTGGCGGCTACAGTCCATCATTTTCTTTACAAGGCTGGCAAGCCGGTCTATGTTTAACATCCGATAGAATCGCGATTATAAAAGAACGGTGGGCGTAAATGGGGTTAAACACCATAGAGAAACGCGTAGAGAATATCCGGCTGCAAATCCACCAGCCCAATGGCACCATTCACCACATCGGACGCTCCGGCCCCCTTATCGATTGGCACCTGCATACCTCGGGAACGCTGCGCAGCATTTTAAAACACCCCGAGCTTAATCTCGGACGCAGTTATGTGCGTGGTGAGTGGGATGTCGATACCCGCCAGTTACCCGACCTGGTAAAGACGCTGGTCTCCAAACGGGCGAAGGTACGGTTATTGCACAATCGTCCGTGCCTGCGCCGCCTGCGTGCCCGGCTGCCACATACACACAAGGTAGACAGACAGCCACACTGGCAGGATATCAGCGCATGGGTTTCTCAAATCTGTCTCGGCGAAGAACTGCTGCAGGGTTGTGCACTGTTCAGCGAACCTGGAATGAGCATGGAACAGGCTCGGCGTACACACTGCCGCAGACTGGCATCCCTGCTGCGGCTTGAACCCGCCCAGCATCTGCTCGACCTCAACGCCGGCTGGGGTGCGACAGCACTGTTTCTGGCCAGAACCGCCGAGGTTCGTGTTACTGCATTTGTACAAACACGCGAGCAGCTCCAGTTTGCAAAAAACGAAACCCGCCGCTGCGGTCTCGACGGACAGGTGCATTTCCGGCTCGGCAGTTTTCATCAGTGCCGAGGCCACTTCGATCGCATACTGGCGACCGGCTTCCTGGAGCGTTACCCGGAACCCACTTATCCGGTGCTGTTCAAGCGCTTTGCAGAATTACTCGAGGATGACGGATTCGCCTGGATACAGGTCACCGGACGCAGTAAAGATATCGCCATCAGCAATCGCTGGTATCAACGCCAGTTGCCTTCCGGTTACAGCCTGCCGCTGATTTCGGATATGGCGAGCGCTCTGGAATCGACCCGCTTACGCACTCTGTTGCTGGAAGAGCAAACCGCTCACTGGCTGCAGGACCTGGAAGGCCAGGCCCAGCGTTTTTACCAGCACCGGTCGGCAATCAGCCAACGCTGCGGGGAACAACGCACACGCCACTGGGAATTCCAGCTCGCCAGCCAGGCTACGGCTATACGCTGGGGTCAGCTGAGGAATTATGAACTGCTGTTAGGGAATACACGCTGCATGTGGCCGGCTTACGAACCGGGTCTGGATCCTTCTGCGGAAACCCTGCCGCGGGATATCATCGACAGGATTCCCGGGTTGGCACGGGATATCTGAGTTCATGCACTATCCCGGTCAGTAGACCGCAATTGACGGTCTGACACGCCCCGCCCAACCGGATTTCCCACCACAAAGGGCACCGTGGCCAATGACGAACTCGCCATCGAAGTTTCGCCCCGGAAATTTCACCGGCTACCGCAGGTCATGACGCGCACCTGAAAACGCGCTGGATTTTCAGACGATTTTTGCTAAAGGCTGTCGACAATTACCGCTAACCCGCATTTCTCACGGGGCGGCGTGTGAGATGCAGACGGTATTGAATGTATGCAGGACTTTATCGACAAACAGGAAACAGGGTGTTTTCAGGACAAGCCTATCCTGGCCCTGGCTTGTTCTCGTGCGCCAGCATCCAGGATCCCCGGGAGATATGAGGACTAGTGTCCCCCACCACTGATATTGACCCATTCAGCGATACGCGGAAGGGGCCTGCCAGTGCCTGCGGATCGCGCTTCGCCGACTGTTGGCGCACGGACTGCGCGGGGACGCTCTGAATAGGTCATGCTCAACGACCGGCGTGAACCAGGCCGCCCAGTCCAGCCGATTCCAGACTGGCGTTGAGCAGCGCACGCACTGCACCGCCTTCTTCGAGTTCCCATACCTCATCGAGCAACTTCAGCGCCTGCGCATGGGTGAAGCTGCGCACCACCCACTTCACACGCAGCAGACTGGCAGCACTCATACTGAGTGAATCAACCCCCATCGCCAGCAACAGCACCGCCGCTGCCGGATCACCGGCCATCTCACCGCACACGCTGACCGATCGCCCCACAGCATGGGCCTCATGAATGACGTGGTTGATAGCGCGCAGTACTGACGGATGTAAGCCATCGTAGAGCTCTGCGACCTGAGAATTGTTGCGGTCAACCGCTAACAGGTACTGGGTCAGATCGTTTGAGCCGATAGAAAAGAAATCGACACGCGCCGCCATGGCGGGTATCTGATAGACAGCCGACGGCACCTCTATCATCACCCCGATTTCCGGGTAAACCAGCTCCTCGCCTTCATCCAGCAATTCCTCATAGGCCCGCCTGATCAAACCAAGCGCACCGTCTATCTCCCCTACACTGCTGACCATGGGCAGCAACAACTGAAGGTTATTCAGTCCTGCATTCGCACGCAGAATGGCGCGCACCTGGGTGAGAAATATTTCCGGATGGTCCAGGGAAATGCGGATTCCGCGCCAGCCAAGAAAAGGGTTCTCCTCCTGCACGGGGAAGTATGGCAACATTTTGTCGCCACCAATATCCAGGGTACGCACTGTCACGGGTGCCGGTGCAAAAGCTTCCAGTACCTGCCGGTAGGTTCGGCGTTGCTCTTCCTCGCCGGGAAACCGGTCGCGTATCAGGAACGGGACTTCGGTGCGGTACAGGCCGACACCATCGGCACCACAACGCAACGACGGGGTGATATCAGTGAGCAAACCGGTGTTTGCATAGAGTGGAAGCCGCACACCATCCCTGGTTTCCGATGGCAACTGTGTCAAACCCTGCAGTTCGTGTGAAAGTTCAGCTTCTTCGCGCTGCAGGCGCTGGAATTCCTTGCGGATCGCTTGTGAAGGTCGCACAAACACCCGGGATTGATAACCATCAACAACCAGTTCCTGACCATCCAGGCGCGCAACCGGCAAATCGTCAAATCCCATTACCGCAGGAATACCCAGGGCACGGGCAAGAATAGCAACGTGTGAAGCACTGGAACCTCGCGCCGAAATCACGCCGACAAGCAGATCAACGGGCACTTCGGCAAGCTGGCTTGCACTCACCTCGTCACCCACCAGTATGGTGTCTGATTCGAATTTCCTGGCAACCGGATGAATGCTTTGCAGGTGCTCCAGGATTCGCCTGCCCAGATCACGCACATCACTGGCACGCTCGCGCAGATAGGGGTCGTCCATATCCTCAAAAGCGACAACATGCTCGGCAATGGTGCCGCGCAAAGCGCCGGGCGCCCAGTTGCCTGCCCGGATGCCTGCAATGGTTCCACCCACCAGGTTTTCACTGCGCAACATCAGGATCAATGCATCAAACAGGGCAATGTCCTCGGCCGGCAGCAAATCAACCATACGCGCCGACATCGAGCGCATATCCTGTTCCACCGCAGCAACCGCGGCCCGGAACTCTGATATCTCGGCCTCTATGTCTTCGACCGTTCGATCAGGTATGGCATCCAGGTTCGCCATTGGATACACGACCCGCGCCACTCCGACCGCAGCACCCGGCGTAGCCGATACGCCTTTCAGGGCATAGCGGGACTCATCGGTTTGCTGCAACAGGCGACTGATTTCACCGCTGGCGCCGGCATGGCTGATGGCACCTGCCAGCTGAGCCGCAAGCGTAAACAGGAAGGTTTCTTCCTGTTCGGCAAAGCGGCGCCGTTCACGCTGACGTACCACCAGAACACCCAGTACACGCCTGTGCTGGATGATCGGAACGCCGAGAAAGCCGTGAAACGGTTCTTCGTCAATTTTACTGGTAAAGACATAGGCGGGATGATCAGAGGCATTATCAAGATTCAGCGCCTCCTCACGACGGGCTACCAGACCGACCAGTCCCTGCACGGCCTTCAAACGCACTTCCCCCACAGCATCAGTATTGTAGCCGTCGGTCGCCATCAGTACGATCTGGTCAAGCTCGGAGTCGAGCAGATAAACCGAACAGACATCCACCACCATCGCCTGTTTGACGCGGCTGACAATAATCGAAAGTGCGCGCGGCAGATCAGGCGCGCGATTCACTTCCTGGATGGTTCTACGCAGGGTATCCAGCAAATCTCAAATTCCGGTCAGAACGGGACAAGTGGCGCAGCACAGTGATACTGGGCTACCGGCATCCCGCGTGTGTCGATCAGCGAACGACAGAATGTGGCATTTCGCCTTTGGGAAAGATCAGGGGCGCCAATTCATTCAACGCCTTTTTGTATACCGTGCGCTTAAACGACACCACTTCCTCGAGCGGATGCCAGTAGTGCACCCACCGCCAATTGTCGAATTCAGGCTTATCACTCAGATCCAGCCGCACGTACCGCTCCTGGCTGACCAGTCGCAACATGAACCACACCTGCTTCTGGCCCACACACACCGGCTTCTGGTGTCGGCGGATAAAACGTTCCGGCAGACGATAGCGCAGCCAGCCACGGGTCGCACCCAGTACGTTAACATGCTGTGGCAGCAGACCGATCTCTTCGCCGAGTTCACGGTACATCGCCTGCTCGGGCGATTCCTTGGTGCGAATACCGCCCTGCGGGAACTGCCAGGCGTCCTGACGTATGCGGCGGGCCCACAAAAGCAGTCCATCGGAGTTCGTCAGAATTATGCCAACATTTGGCCTATAACCATCTGAATCAATCACTTGTTGAGCTCGTTTGCCCAGTAAGGAAACTCGTTCCATTTTACACAGAGCAACAAAAGGCGCAAATCAGCAAACACTGATTTACCTTTTCGTATAACGCGACTATCCTGAGCACCCCGTCCATCAACTGACTATTACGACTACAAATCATGGCCTTAGCGCTCTTCGACCTGGATAACACATTACTGGATGGTGACAGCGACTACCTATGGGGCTGTTTTCTGGTGGAGCACGGGATTGTCGATGGCGAATCCTATGAATCTGAAAATCAGCGCTTTTATAACCAGTATCTGCAAGGTTCCCTGGACATTTATGAATTTTTGCGCTTCCAGCTAAAGCCACTTGCGTCCCACAGCAACGCGCAACTGAAACAATGGCGCGAAAAATACCTGACAGAAAAAATTGATCCCATACTGTTATCAAAAGCCCGGGATCTGTTGGACCATCACCGTGCCCAGGGGCACGAACTGCTTATCATCACCGCGACTAACCGTTTTATCACCGAGCCAATAGCCCGGCGATACGGGGTTTCCAACCTGCTGGCAACTGAACCGGAAATCATCAATGGCGAATACACCGGTGGCGTTACCGGCACACCGTGTTTTCAGGCCGGCAAAGTTGAGCGGCTGCACACCTGGCTGCAGCACAATCAGCAGGATTTACATGGCAGCTGGTTCTACAGCGACTCACACAACGACCTGCCCCTGCTTGAACAGGTCGATCACCCGGTCGCCGTTAACCCCGATGACAAACTGGCATCACATGCCCGCCGGCTGGGCTGGCCTATCATCAGCCTGCGGTAGCTGCCTTGCATCAGACCCGCACCAGACCCCTGCTGCTGGCGCTGAGCGCCGCCACCCTGCTGGGTGGCTGGTTCAGTCTGAATAGCGGTTCTGTGCCCGTTGCCGTCTGGGACGCCATTCAGCACCCGCAGACACTGAATGCACAAGTGCTCTGGGAACTGCGCTTACCGCGGACGTTAACGGCTTTTATAACCGGCGCCTTACTCGGCATAGCCGGCACGCTGATGCAGGTCCTGTTGCGTAATCCGCTGGCCGACCCTTATATACTGGGTGTATCCGGTGGTGCATCGGTCGGCGCCCTGTTCGCCATACTGGCCGGTGCCGGCACGCTGCTACTGCAGTCCAGTGCCTTTGCCGGTGCGCTGTTTTCCACCCTGCTGGTTTTTTCACTGGCCCACGGCCGCGGCAACTGGGATACCACGCGCCTGCTGCTTACCGGTGTGGTACTGGCCGCAGGTTGGGGTGCACTGATCAGCCTGTTACTGGTCACCAGTCCCGGCACCCGTGTGCAGGGCATGCTGTTCTGGCTGATGGGTGACCTTAG
>JBDNAP010000320.1:0-7972 GCA_039768325.1 Thiogranum sp. | reverse complement strand
GATTGTGGCAACGGTTCCTCAGAGAACAGATGGCCGATTTGCCACCCGAGGAACGGCACGGACTGGAGCAGGAGTTCGAGCGACGATATGCCGAACTTCAGCAAGGGGCGGCCGGCGATCAGAGTCACGGCTTCATCGATCTCATCGGCTTTGGCGACAAAGGGGTGGTTCCCTTCGAGGACCTTCCCTACCGTTACCTGAAGCCGGACTTCGACGAGTCGGTAATTCCGAGCCAGCTGCATGCAGCCGCCGAACTCTATTATATCTATCAGCACGAGCGCATGAAAATATTCAAAGTGGTCGATGTGCTGCGGCAGCTGTTTCAGCTGGGCCGCATGCGCATTCAGCGCGGTCCTGGCGCCCGTGGTCTCTATCTGTTGGAGAAGTGGAAGCCGCTACGCTATACCCTGCGTGATCGCATGATTGCCTACCGGCGGACACTCAACTACGGTAGTGCAGGCGCGCCTGCCGGAGCGGTGGTCAACAAGAACTTCCACCGCCAGCTGGTCGCCTTTATGACGGCGCTCGCCCAGTATTTCCGCGACCTGACCGTCGGTGAGGTCATCCGCGGTTCCGAGAATATCGATGATCGCCCGTTCGGCAACATCGCCAGCATTCAGCGCCTGGGTGTCGACCTGCGCTATGCTCTGGACCGCTCCAGCTACGGCAACATTCTGGCCCTGACCACCGAGGTGGGTCACTACCTCGGCACGGAGCTGGATCTGCTGGATACACCGGATATCAAGAAGTCCTTCGATGCCAATACCAAGTGGGACGTGGTGGAGATGATATCCAACCGGCATCTGGGCGGCGCGGCAGAACTTTCGCAACGCGCCAAGATGGCGGAGAGCGGGCGGCGTATCCTGCAGTGGGTGGCCGACACGGATTTCAGCACCTCGGTCGATCCGCTGACCTTCCGCTCCGAGGCCCGGCCGTTCGGTTCGCACGCGGAGGCCTGGATTGCCGCCTACCGCATGACCCCTGAGGGTCGCAAGTTCCTCGGGGTAACGAGGACGCTGAAGCGCTCCATCGCACCGGTGACGGCTGCCATGGCATCCTGAGCGGTGTAAGGGACAAGACGCGTGAGCACGCTGCCGCCTCTGGATGTCAAGGTCAACACTAGACGTTGGTCTTGTGTCCTCGACATCGGCCTGGCGCTTTCGCCCTGGGGGCTGATGTTCGCCTGGCGCCTCGCCGACGAAATGAACGTCTGGCTGGTACCATCGCTGTGGGACGTGCTTGACGGGGCCGACTATTATCTGTGTCACCCGCAGGCGCTGGCGCCCGAACCGCAGATCGACAACAGCTGCGAAGCGGACGCACAACGGCACCTGATTGTCGAGACGCTGAGCCAATGGCAGACAGCCCGTCTGGAAGCGGATCTTCCTTCCATTCCCATCTACTGGGCCGGTGACGCAAGCCACGACTCTCTGCTCCCGAAAGACGTGGGCCCCGACGTGATCAAGCGCTTTACCCTGTTGGCCGAGGCACTCGATAGAAGACTGCAACTGTCTGATAAGGCGCTTGAACCCGGTCATCCCTTTCTGGATTGTACGCGCGATGCCGTGGCTCTGGCGGCCGCTCTGGGCCGTTATCGTCCGCTCATCTTCACCCTTGGCGGCGAGGCCGAGGATGGCGGTGCGCCCAACGTCTGCCAATACCTCGATGCGTGCGGCATCGCCTGTCGCAAGGCCCCCTGGCCAACGAACAATAACCCCATGCAACATCATCTGTTGCCGGCTTTGATGCGCAGCGGCGTCGCTGAGCTGGTCTGGACGGGTATGCCGCTGGTGGCCGTTCACATCGTTGCGCCGCGGGCCTTTTTCATGTCCGAGTCTGAAGAGCATGCGCCATCGTACAGCGACGCCCTGGGACTCGAGGGGAGCTCGACACCACGGGGCGACTGGTGGGACCGTGCTGTCGGCCTTTGGTATCCGCTGACATGAGGCAGATGCTGGATGTTCTCCATAAGCCGGCCGGTTCTCGCCAGGCCGGCGAACCACGTATGAACACCCCCGATCTTGTCATCATCACCGTGGCCGGTAAGGTCGCCCACCCCACGAGCCGGCGCGCACCCTATCGGATCGGTCAGGATGGAATTCCCCGGGTGCTCCCGGGCACCGGGGGTGTGGTGATCAATCGCCGCGTGGGGGACCGTTGCATCGGACTTGCCGCGGATCATCTGGAACCGGGCGTGTCGGTGCGCAACGATCAGCGCCCGGTCAAGGGTGACAAGGACGGCCCTAATCTCGCACTGAATACCTACGCCTGCGTCGGTAACACGGCACTGGTGCTGGACGGTCCTTGCCGAGGTAGCAAGGGCGTAGTCACGGGAAAGCACGGCGGGGTTAACCATGTACTGGTGGATTTCCCCACGACGGTGCTGAAGAAGCTGCGCATCGGAGACAACGTCCAGATTTATGCACACGGCATCGGCCTGCGCCTTCCCGACTATCCGGGACTTTCCGTCTACAACTGTTCACCCGGTCTGATACAGCACTGGGGGCTGCAGGCCGGCCGTTCGCACTTGCAGGTGCCCGTTACGCATCTGCTCCCGGCGGCCATCATGGGCTCGGGTCTTGGTCGCGACAACGCCGCGCGGGGCGACTATGACATCCAGCTGTTCGATCCCGTCGTGCGCCGCCAGCTCAGGCTGGATACGCTGCGTTTCGGTGACCTGGTTGCCATCCTGCATGCCGACACCCGCTTCGGGCGGGCTTATCACAAAGGTTTCATGACCATTGGTATCGTCGTGCACGGTGACAGCACTGTCAGTGGGCACGGACCGGGCGTCGTCACCTTGCTAACGGGTGAGGCCAGGTATCTGCAACCGATTCGCGATAACAACGCAAACCTCGCGGCGATACTGAAATTGCGCGCGCCGCGACCCGCGGCACCGCATGCACCCCTGATTGCCAAGGAACAACGGCAAACACTGCGACCCGCGGCGCGGAGAAAGCGCCCGTCGCTGTTTAGGGTGGAGTAAAGGCGCCGGAGAACTAAAAGTCACTGTGAGCCGCGGAGCAACCCGGCGCGAACCCTTATTCCAGGAGGAGAAAACATGAAACAGGTTCATGATAGAAAACCGCACGATGCCGCGCAGGAGGATTTCCGCAAATTGGATGCCCTCGTGCTGGCCGAACTCGAGGCGCTGGAGCGGGTTAGCCCGAAACAGCACTCGGTCACCAGGCCCGGGGGCACGGAGGACGGGGCGGGTGATAATGTGATCTTCAGGGGCGAGTGGTCACCGGAACAAACTCCGCGAGACGAACCGGCGTCGGATGCAAGCTTCGCGGACGAAACATCCGTGCCTGAGCCGCAGGCGGAATCCCGCCAGGCGCCTGCGGTGGATCTTACATTTAAAGATAGCGAAGACCCGGTGGAGACGGACCTGTTCACGCTGGAGGAGCAGACCTTCATCACGCGCATCACCGAATGGCTGCGCCAACGAGAGAACAAAGACATGATCATGAGCCGCATCTGGGCGCTCGTCACAGAGTCCGAGCCGGCATCGTTCTTCACGGCGGAAGGGAACCCCGGCCCCGGCAAATCCGAGCGCGCGGGCGATGAGGTACAGAACGACGCAGCCCGTGGCGCCGGCGACGCGCCGCAGGAGTAACCGGGCTATGGCGCTGCACGCAGGTCTGTTTTCTGACGATCTCGATGAGTTCACGGACGCCGCGGACTACGCGCTGGTCGGGCCGACCGACAACCGCATTCACGAGCTCAACACGACGCGCTTCCCGTATAACACAGTCTGCCATCTTGGCAGGGATTTCGGCGATGGTATCTGGCGCGGCTGCAGCGGCGTGCTCATTGGCCCGAACACGCTGTTAACAGCGGCGCACTGCCTGTTCAGTCATCGACGCCGACGGGCCCCGCAGCGCATTCGTGTGGCGCCGGGGCGCTTTGATCGCGATACGTTTCCTTATGGTATCGGCATATCGCGTGAGTACTACGCCCCACGACGTTTCGTCTCACCACGCCGCCGTCAGGACAAAAAACACTACGATTACGGGCTCATCGTGCTGCCACGGCGTTTTTCCGGCATCAACCGGTTCATGCCGGTGCAAGCCCTTTCTTCGGCCCAGCTCGAACGGCTCATGCGACAGCACTTGTTGACAATTACCGGCTATCCAGGCGATCGACCGCGGGGAACACTCTGGCGCCACAGCGAACGTCTGAAGCGGGCGACGCCCCGGCGCCTGCTCTACAGTGTGGACACCTGTCCAGGACACAGCGGCAGCCCAATCTGGATCGTTGCCGGGGAGGACGGTGCGCCCCAACTGATCGGGGTGCACACCTCGGGTATCCTCGACAAGCTGGGGCGATCCCACGGTTGCGCCAAGGGCACAGTCCTCGCACCCCCGGGGATGCTGAACAGCGGCGTTCGAGTCACCGCCGAAGTGATGGCCAATCTGCGCAATCCGCGGCGACGCGTCCAGGGGCAACAGCCCATGCAGCGGCTACCCTAGCGCCATTGTTGCACTTGCGATCTTCCAATGATTGCTTGCGTGGAGAGAAATATGGACTACCCTTACCCGAGCAAAGAGAACAAACCCGCTGGTCGTGCCCCGCAGTCGGCAGCTCGGTCTAGCGAACGACACACTCAACAATCCGCCCAGCATCCGTTTGCGCCTTATCATGGGCTCGCACGCATTTACGATCGAGTGGTGGGTGATGCGTTGTTTCCGGACATCTGGGACAGCTTTCAACGCAGTCTAAAGGTGTTTGGGATTCGTTTTAAGTCAGCGGCAGATGTGGGTTGCGGGACAGGCACGTTCTTGCGCAACTTGATCCGGCAACACCACTTGGCTCGAGTGTACGGTGTGGATCGCTCGCCCGCGATGTTGCGCGTCGCTGCAGGGAAAAACCAAGGAGGGGCAGTGCGTCTAATGCATGGACACATCACCGATTTTTGTCTGCCAGGGCGTGTTGATCTCATCACCTGCAATGGCGATACCTTGAACTACCTGCTGTCGGCCCGCCAGCTTTTTCGTGCCCTGGACCGCTGTCGCGTGAATCTCACCCCCGGTGGCCACCTGCTCTTCGATCTGATCACCGGCGGACGGATGCGCGGGCCGCGCAGCACGGTCATTCAGGATATCCACCTGCCTGACGCGGCTTCACGATGGACGGTCACAACCGATCCTCGGCGTAATTTCAGCGTCGTTGAAATCAGGAGTCTTTTCCCGACTTCGGCAGGCACGATTCGCCGTGAGACGGAAGTGCATATTCAGCGATGGTATCCGGTTTCCACAATCCGAACGCTGTTGCACAAGGCGGGCCTCACCCTGCGGGGTATGCTGGACATGGGAACGCATCAGCCGGCCGGAAAAACGAGTACCTGGGTCAAGTTCATTGCGAGGAAAATATGAAGGCATAAGTCGAAAGAGAAGTTTACGGAGGATAGAGCAATCATGCAGCTCTACAATATGGATGGTACTGATACACATCTGGCGGTGGAACACGGGAGACATCTGAAAAAGACCTCTTCGGCAGTGTTCAAGCTCGGAGACAAGCTCTGTCTTGCTGTGCAGGAGGATTCGCTGGATGAATTCACTGCGGCTGAGTTCACTGGGGCGCAGCAGGAGGCGCCTAATGAAGAGGAGCAAGACAGGCGAAATGGGCCTCAAATCGTTGGGGAGTTTACCGTTGAGGGGATGCGCTACCTGGTACTCTGCAGGATTCCATCGGAAAGCCGTGCCAGCGCGGCGGCACCAACCGCGATTGCGGATGTACTAACCCCTCGAGAGCTGCAGATCGCTCTGCTGGTTGCCAAGGGTCGGCTCAACAAACAGATCGCTGATCAACTCAAGGTGAGCGAATGGACGGTGTCCAGTCATCTGCGCCGCATCTATGCCAAGCTGGGTGTACACACGAGGGCGGCAATGGTGGCGTGTGTCATACGAGGAGATGTGCACGAATGAGTTAGCCGATGAGAGATCAAGTGCCAGTCGTCAACGAGCCAGAGTCACAGCTCGACTTCACATCAGCACTCTATCTCGGGTTGAGTCACGCAAGCGCCAGTCTCCCGCCCTGGCGGCGGTTTTCGACCGGCAGGCCCGCCGCAATGCAGCCGCCACCCGGGTCAAGAAACATTAAGCGCGAGCTGGCCAAACTCGTGGGTTGCGAAGCCGCCGTTCTCGGTCCTTCGACTTTGCATTTATTCTGGGACTTGTTTGGCCAATTGGCCGGGCAGTCTGTTGCCGTCTACCTCGATTCCGGTGTTTACCCCATAGTGCGTTGGGCGAGCGAGCGAGCCGCAGTACGCAGGGTGCCCGTGCATGTCTTCCCTCATCACGATCCCGACAGGCTGGAACGACTCGTCGTCAGGCGCTCGGGATGCCGAATAAGGCCAGTAATAGTAACGGATGCCGTTTGTACTGAGCGCGGTGAAGCGGCTCCCCTTAGAGACTACCTGTCTATTGCGCGCAGTCATGGTGGCTTATTGGTACTCGACGACACCCAGGGGCTCGGTATTCTTGGCCATGGGCCAGACAGGGCCGCGCCTTACGGCCGCGGCGGCGGCGGATCATGGCGATGGCATGGCCTCGAAGGCGGCGATATTGTGTCTGTGGCCTCTCTGGCCAAGGGCTTCGGAGCGCCGCTTGCAGTGCTGTGCGCTAGCCACAGCTTTGTGCAGAGATTCGAGCGGGCCAGTGAAACCCGGGTTCACTGCAGTCCGCCTGCTGTGCCGACGTTACTTGCGGCAAACCATGCCCTGCGCGAAAACCAGGCTCGAGGCGACTCGCAGCGCTTCGCCTTGGCCAGCCTGGTGAGACGCTTTCGTACCCGGCTGAAAGCGATTGGCTTGGAGACATGCGGCGGACTTTTCCCGATTCAGAACATAGAGACCCTGACCGGTCGGGCTGCAGTCGCAGGCTTTCGGCGCTTAAAACAATTTGGCGTACAAACCGTTTTACGTCAACTGAACCGCAGTCAGCTCCCGCAAATTGTTTTCGTCATCACGGCCCGCCATAGGCGCGAAGACATCGATCACGCTGTTGCTGCTCTGGCGCGTGTGACCGGGCAAGCCGGACAGCAGGGAGATCATTCAGCTTTTAAACTTTGTCGTGATCGGCACCTTGCCCGGCACAGTCAGCCAGGGCGGTGACACCAACACCGCGCATCTTTGCGCCGTACAGCGAATTCGACTTTTCGGCGTCGGTTCCTCATGCACCGGTTCTGTCTATCCCCCAAATGAACTACCCGGATCAGGTGGCCAAGAACGAGTGACTTGTTGCCGATCGTCAGCGCGATATCCTGTTTAAGCAGAATTTCTAGCTCGTTCAGGTGTGCGGATCCTGATGCATCCGGCGTGGGGCGCATTGGTGGTCACGGGTGTAGCGGGGTGCAGATCCGCTGATAGCAGGCGAGTAGCCGATCTGATGAAGAGAGGAGACGGACAATGTATGACATGGCAGAAGCCGAGATGATGGAAGAGTTCCTCGACGATGAGGGCGAGGCGCTGGATGAATTCGATTACGGAGACGAAGCCGAGTGGTCCGAGGGGATCGATCTGTACGACGAGTTTGAAGGGTACGAGGCGTTCGACTATAGCTACGAGGAACTCGTCGACGCGGATGATGCGGTTACCGAGGCACTGGAAGCCGAGGACGCCGACGAGTTTTTCGGGGCGATCGCCGGTGCAATCCCAGGAATCATTCGCGGCGCCAAAGGTATTTTTGGCAAGATCGGTGGTTGGATCAAGCGGCTGAGAGCCCGCCGCCGGGCCCGGCGTGCGCGGGGGCGTCAGCGGGCGGACGAGGCGGATTACCTGGACGCACTTGATGAGCTGGTGGACATCGCCGAAGACGAGGACGAGCTGGAAGCTGTGGCGCCGGTTATCGCCGGACTCAGCATCCGCAGCGCGTTGCCCAGCGTCGCCATGTTGCCCCGCAACCAGCGGAAGAAGCTGGTGAAGAGCACAAAAGTTGCGGCTAAAAAGCTCATATTGCGCCAGGGAGCG
>JBDNAP010000319.1:0-6140 GCA_039768325.1 Thiogranum sp. | reverse complement strand
TCACCCGGCGAGAACAGCATCTATGATCTGTTTTCACTCGGCCAGGATAATATGGAGGGTGGCGAGGATGAAAACGAGGACATTGTCAGCTGGTGATCTGCCCGGCTACCGGCGGTAGGCGCAAGCGCGGCTTTACGCTGCTCGAGCTGCTGGTCGTCCTGTTTATCGTCAGCCTGCTGTTCGCACTCATTCCACCTCTGTTTTCAGGCGCCGTCCCGGGCGCAAAACTCAAGGCAGCGGTACGCGATCTGGCGGTTACGCTGCGCCTGGCACGCAACCAGTCGATCACCCGTGACGCGGAGACACAGGTCTACCTCAACCTGGAAAAACCCGCCTATGCCATCGGCAGACAGGCGCCACGCGCCCTGCCGGCCGGTGTCGGGTTAACGGTGGCACCGGCGGCAACACAAAGCACCACAGCGGCAACGCGCCATGTAGTACGCTTCTTTCCCGACGGCAGTTCCAGCGGAACGCTCATCACCCTGAGCAGGGGCAAGCGCAGCTATGATCTGCACGTGGGCTGGCTGACCGGCAGGGTGACCATTATTCAGGACGCTGAGGCCGATGTCCGTTAGAAGCGCCACACAACGGGGCTTCACGCTGATTGAAGTGCTGGTCGCCTTCATGATCCTGACGCTTTCACTGAGTGTTCTGTTGCGGATCTTTTCGGGGGGCTTGAACAATGTCGCAGTGGCCGGGAACTATGCCCAGGCGGTGCTGGTGGCGGAGTCCCAACTGGCGGTCGTCGGCCGCAGTGAGCCCCTGCTTGTGGGGCAGAGCTTCGGTGAATCGGGCGAAGGGTTTCGCTGGCGACGGACCATCGAGAACTACACGCCCTGGGAAGACGATACCGCACTGACGGTGCCGGTGTCGGGCTACCGCGTCACTGTCGAAGTCAGCTGGACCCATAACGGGCGCGATCAGCAGATCATCCTCAACAGCCTGCGCGTGCAAAAGCGCCCGCTGAGCGAAGGGCTTGGCTGATGCAACGCCGCTCAGCTATGTCGCGGCCCGGACGCCTGCACAGCGGATTCACGCTGCTGGAGGTGCTGGTCGCAGTGGTGATCATGGCCGTGATCATGACCACGGCCTTCGGCGCCCTGCGCCTGGGCGGGCGGAGTTGGGAGGCCGGGGTCACGCGCGCGTCCGACAATGAGAGGTTCCGCACCGTGGCGGGCCTGCTGCAGCGCCAAGTCAGTCAGATCATACCCATGACCTGGCCAGACGGGGGAAAAACACGTATCGCCTTTGAGGGTACTGCCGAACAGCTGCGCTTCGTGGCACCGGCACCGCAACAGCACAGGCAGGCGGGCCTGTTCGAGTACGGACTGACCGTGCAGCAACAGGGACCTGATACCAAGCTGTTGTTGTCCTTTATACCCTTCAACCCTGATGCCGAGGACTTCCAGACGCCGGCAAACCATCAACAGCTGCTGCTGGTTGCAGGTCTACAGCGACTGTCAATCGACTATTTCGGCAACCCTGCCAGCTCTGAGGGCAGCGCCAGGACCAGGGCCAGGGTCAAGGCCAGGACGAGCACGCAGCCACCCCGCTGGCACCGACAATGGGATGCCAATGCACAGAGATTCCCGAACCTGATACGGGTACACATGGAAGTGAACGAGGGACAACAACCGTGGCCCGATCTGTACCTTGCGCTACCTGCGGGTGGTAGCCAATGAGACACCCGCTGTGTCACAGGGAAGAGCCCGTCGTCCGCTATGGCTGCAGGCGGTTGCCAGGTATTGCAGCGCCGGCTGACCGGCAGCGCGGCATTGCCCTGGTCGTTGTGCTGTGGCTGGTAGTACTGATCACCGTAATCGGCTCCAGCCATGCGCGGAATGCACGAATCGAAACCAGCCTTGCCTTCAACCATGTCGGTACTGCCAAGGCACGTGCCCTGGCGGAGGCGGGAATCAATCGCGCTATTATGGAGTTATTCGTCAGCGATACAGCCCTGCACTGGCCGTTTGACGGCACCGCCCATCAGATTCGGCTCGGTAGCGGCAGCGTTAATATTGAAATTCGTGACGCCAGTGGCCTGCTTGACCTGAACAAGGCGGAACCGGTTCAGCTGGGGACGGTACTGGATGCAGCGGGTGCCGAAGAGGCCATGCGCCAGCAATTGGTCGACGCCATCCTCGACTGGCGCGATAAAGACCAACTACGGCGCCTGCATGGCGCGGAAGACAACGACTACCGGCATGCCGGTCTCGACTGGGGCGCGCGGGATGGGCTGTTTTCCAGTGTAGATGAGCTGCGTTATGTACTGGGCATGACGCATGAACTGTTCGAGCGGCTGGCGCCCTACCTGACCGTTCATTCCAGTCAACGCGATGTCAATCTGCAATACGCACCCCCGTGGTTGACCTCGGTACTGACCAACCGCGAGCCTGAAACCGCTGAAGATCTGACGGACGATCCCGCTGAGAGCCTGACAGCTGGCACCACACAGCCCGCCGGCCCATTCCATATTACAGCATGGGCCAGCAGCAATAGTGGAGCGCGTGCGTCGGTGGAGGTTGTGCTCAGCGTAACACAGACCGGTGAGCAACCCTACAGCATCCTCTCCTGGCGCGAACCCGCCAGGTCGAGGAAAATGACCGCCGGATTACGGGACACGAATGCAACTCAGTAAACAGAATCTGCACATCAAGTTCAGCGCACCACTTTGGCGGGGCGTTGCCGCGTTCGGGTCCTGGTGGATCAGCGAACTGAGAGGCATGTTGCCGCCAGGCGTACGTCGAGTGCTGATGCCCCGCGCTCAGCGTCTGTTCCTGGAACTGGATGGTGGCGACATCGTGATGAGCCAGGGCACAGCGCAGCGCAAAGAAGAGCTGATACGCTATACGCTTGATCAGCCAGATGCAGCACCAGGCAAGCTGTCCGATGAAAACGAGATACATCAGCAGGCCCGCGAACTCGTGTTGTGTCTGCCACCGGACAAGATCTTGAGCAAGTCGCTGACCTTACCGCTCGCTGCAGAGGAGAATCTGCGCGAGGTTCTATCCTTTGAAATGGACCGCCAGACACCCTTTACAGCCGAGCAGGTGTACTATGATTTTTCCGTCGTCGCACGCTCCTCCGCGGAACGCACACTGACGGTGGATCTGGTACTGGTGACACGTCGTATGCTCGACGAGTTGCTCACCCGGCTTGATAGTCGCGGCCTGCACCCCGATCTGGCAACCATAAACTGTGACGAGGGCGGGAGCTTCGCTGCCGTCAATCTTCTGCCTGAGGAGAAGCGCCAGCGCAAGGCCATCACGCCACGGCTCGTTAACCTTGCGCTGGCAGCGCTGGCTGTATTATTGCTGGTCAGCGCCGTGTCCCTGCCCCTGTTGAATAAACGGCAAAAAATCCAGGCGCTGGCGCCATTGCTGGAAACAGCCAGCGCGAAAGCCGAAGAGATCCGCCGGCTTCGCAAAGAAGTCGATCAACTGACGGCGAATTCGCGATTTCTGACCGATAAAAAGCAGTCATCACTGCCGGTACTGCAGATCATTGACGAACTCACCCGAATTCTGCCCGACGACACCTGGATTACAAGACTGGATATCAAAGGAACCGAAGTACAGATACAGGGGCAATCTTCCTCGGCGGCCGCACTGATCCCGCTGATTGAATCGTCATCCATCCTGCAAAATCCGCGTTTCCGCTCCCCGGTTACACAGGTCCCGCGTTCCAACGTCGAGCGATTTCACCTCTCCGCCGAGACTCGAGGAACAACGCCATGATCGAAAAATTGAAGCCGAAGCAGCGCCGGCTGTTGGCTCTGGCGATCCTGGTATTGGCGCTGGCAGCCGTATTCAGCGTCACCGTGTTGCCGGTCCTGCTGGTAAACCGACACTATCAGGCCAGCATCGCCGACCTGGAAAGCCGACGGCAACAGCTGCAGCGCGCCGCCACCATAGGCGACGCGCTGCAGCCACAATATGAGCAGCTCAAACGCTGGCAAACAACCGGCGCGCAGTACCTGAAAAGCAACAGCGCGGCGCTGGCGGCGGCTGAGCTTCAGAGCCTCGTTAAACGCATCGTAGTGGCAAAAAATGCGGAGGTAATGAGTACCCAGATCCTCACCACCCGGCAGGAAGAGGGCTTCGACCGCATTTCCCTGAAGGTACGGATACGGGGCACACTGGAGAACATCGTACAGGCATTCTATGACATAGAGACCGGTGAGCCATTCGTATTTCTGGATAATGTTTCAGTCCGGGCCAACAGAGGCCGGCGCGTTCGGGGACAAGCCTCCAGCCTGCAAACCATGGATATCGATATGGAACTGATCGGATACATGCCCCACTCATCATGAAACGCATCTCCTTTGCCAATAGACTGACTCCGGTCCTGCTGACAGCCTGCATCGTACTCGGTGTTATAGTGGCCATCGAATGGTTAACACTGTCGCAGCAGAATGGGATCGCAAGCTCGAGCGATGCGCTACCCGCCGACACGGCCGACATCCAGCTGACCCGCAGTACATACATGGCGCCTGATTTCGCGACTTTCAGCGAAATTCTTGAACGCCCGTTGTTTATTGAAGGTCGCACTCCACCGGCACCCCTTACCGCCGAGCAGACGGCCCTCAGCCCAGGAACACAGACACAGCTGGCTATGCGTCTGGAGGGCATAGCGCTCACCCCGGAGGCCAGAATCGCGGTGGTGCGCGACATTAGCAGTAACAAACTGTTGCGCCTGGCAGAAGGCGCGAAACATCAGGGCTGGGTGGTGGAGAGTGTCAATGCCACAAGCGCCACGTTCAAACGTGGCGAGCAGACCCACGAACTGGTGCTCGAGCTGGACAAGAAAAGCATCAGAAAAACTCCGATCGTGCGCAAGCCAAAACGCAGCAAGAAGTGAAGCCGCCGCTACGCCCTGCGATCCAGGCCGGCCTGTGCCTGTGACACAGCGCGGAATATGGCGCGCCCCTTGTTCATCGTTTCCGCCCATTCGTTGGCCGGTACCGAATCCGCGACAATTCCGGCGCCCGCCTGTATATGCAGCATGCGCCCCTTGATAACCGCTGTGCGAATTGCAATGGCGGTATCCATGTTGCCTGTCCATGACAGATAACCCACCGCGCCGGCATAGACGCCGCGTTTGACCGGTTCGAGTTCATCGATAATTTCCATGGCGCGGATCTTCGGTGCACCGCTGACCGTACCCGCCGGAAAGGTGGCGCGCAGAACATCAATGGCTGACATGCCTTCCTTAATCCTGCCCACCACATTCGAGACGATATGCATGACGTGTGAGTAGCGTTCGATCAGCATCTTTTCGGTCAGTTCGACACTGCCTATTTTACTCACACGTCCGGCGTCATTACGGCCGAGGTCAATCAGCATCAGGTGTTCGGCGAGTTCTTTCGGATCGGCCAGCAGTTCTTTCTCGAGCAGCAGATCTTCGGCTTCATCCCTGCCCCGCGGACGCGTGCCCGCGATGGGCCTTACCGTAACGACGCCGTCTTCCAGGCGCACCAGTATCTCCGGGGATGAACCGACGATATGAAAATCATCCAGATCCAGATAATACATATAGGGCGACGGATTCAGGCTGCGCAGGGCGCGGTACAGATCCAGCGGCGGCGCGTGAAACGGTATCGATAAACGCTGCGACAACACCACCTGCATGGCATCACCTTCCACGATGTATTCTTTTACGCGCTGCACCGCGGCTTCGAAACCCTCGCGGGTGAAACCGGAGACAAAATCCTCTTCCGACACCTGGCGCGATTCGCTCAGCGCCCCGGGAATAGCCACCGGCTGGCGCAGCTGCTGCATCAGCTCATCGAGCCGCGCCTGGCCACGCTCCCAGGCATCCGACTGACTGGCATCGACGTGCACCACCATTAGTAACTTGCCACTGAGGTTATCGAACACCACGACCTCATCCGATACCATCAGCAGGACATCTGGCGTTTCTAAAGGATCCTCCTGGTCAGCGCCTTTCAGCTTCGCTTCGATGTAACGCACCGCATCGTAACCGAAGTAGCCCACCAGCCCGCCACAGAAACGCGGCAGACCGACGATCTCCGGCACCCGGTGGCGCTGTTGAAAGGCTTCAATCCATTGCAACGGATCGCTGTGCTGGACTTCTTCGACCAGCTCACCATCAGTGTACGTCTCGATACGCTCACCATG
>JBDNAP010000318.1:0-5328 GCA_039768325.1 Thiogranum sp. | reverse complement strand
GATCATACACGACCAACACCACCTCATTGTGGCCGGTCTGGCCGCTGCACACTTCACGGTAGGTCGGGTTGGGCGTATAGCCGCCTGCGTAGCCCACCGCCGTGGTATAGACACCGTCAATCTGCCAGAAGCGCTGTTCAGCGCCCCAGAAACACCCCATACCAAATACGATCTGCTGCATACCCTGCGGGAACGGTGGTTGCAGGGGATGAGCGTTGACAGCGTGCTTTTCCGCAACCTGCATGGGCACATCGCGACCGGGCAATGCCTCCACCGGTGTCGGCATTCGTAGCGACTTATTAGTCATATACATGGCTGGTCATCCCCTGGCGGTATGTGCACGATACCGTCGTGCAGTCTGTTGTGAGGACAATCCGGCTGCGCCGACGCCACACGATGTGTAACGGTGCTATACATGGCGTAACATTGACGCCGTCATCCATTAGCTGCCAATGTAAACATAAATCATGCACAACTCCAATACTGTGCCACCTGATGCCCTGCTGCTGATAAGCACCCAGTGCCCCCATTGCCCTACTGTCCTGCAGGGCCTCGGCGAGTTGGTAAAGAAAGGTCTTGTCGGCCGGCTGGAAGTGGTGAATATCGTCGCGCGCCCGGACATCGCCGAACAGCAGGGTGTGCGCTCGGTTCCCTGGCTGCGACTCGGCGATTTCGAACTGCAGGGTCTGCACTCCCCTGCCGAACTACGCCGGTGGGCGGAACGGGCCGGCTCGGAAGCGGGTCTTGCCGAGTACTACAGGGATTTTTTCAAACACGGCCAGCTCCCAGAGGCACTGGCCGCCATCCATAAGTACCCCGGACACATTCCTGCTTTGCTGGCGCTGGCGCAGGATCCGGATACCGAACTGACGGTGCGGATTGGTGTCAGCGCTGTGATGGAAGATGCCGCCGGCAGCACGCTGTTGCAGAACCAGCTACCGGCTCTCATGGCGCTGGCCCAACACAGCGATCCACGGGTGCGCTCGGATGCCTGCCATTTTCTGGCCTTGACCCGGAGTGAAGCGGCGCTTGCAGCGCTGGAGCAACTCAGCCGTGATCCTGAACCCGCCGTTCGGGAGGTCGCTGAAGACAGCCTTGAAGAACTCAGAGAATATCTCCCTAGCTGAATGATCGAACGAACCGCTAGTCAAACAACTCCAGCTGTGGCGCGGATTCCCGTACCGAACGGAAACGACTGCAGTCAAACGCCGGCATGCCCTGAAAAGACAGGCGTGCCAGTGCGGACTCAAAACGTTTGTGAATGAGCTCCGCATAGACACCGGTGCCACGCATCCGGCGTCCGAACTGGCTGTCGTTTTCCCGGCCGCCGCGTATGTCCCGTATGCGCTTCATTACATGATCGGCCTTTAAAGGTACATGATGCTCCAGCCACGATTTGAACAGATCCTTGACTTCGCGGGGTAATCGCAACATTACATAACCGGCAGTCAAAGCCCCGGCCTCGCGCACCGAGGTCAGGATCGACTCGATTTCCTGATCGTTCAACACGGGAATAACCGGCGCCACCAGCACGCCCACCGGTATACCTGCCGCGCTCAATCGCCTGATGGTTTCCAGTCGCCGCCGGGGTGCCGCAGCGCGTGGCTCCATGCTGCGGGCCAGCCTCTTGTCCAGGCTTGTCACCGATATCATGACGTGAACCAGATTCCGACCTGCCATGTCACCAAGCAGATCCAGGTCGCGTTCCACCAGTGCCGACTTGGTCACAATGCCCACAGGGTGCCGGTGTGCCAGCAGCACTTCGAGTATCCCGCGGGTAATTTTCAGTGTGCGTTCCGCCGGCTGGTAGGCATCGGTATTCACACCGAGTGCAATCGGCTGACATCGGTAGCGCGGTTTCCCCAGTTCCTGCTCGAGCAATTCGGCGGCGTCGGCTTTGTAGAAAATCCTGGTTTCAAAATCGAGGCCCGCTGAACAGTCCAGATACGCGTGCGTGGGACGCGCAAAGCAATACACACAACCGTGCTCACAGCCGCGGTAGGGGTTCACGGAACGATCGAAAGGCACATCCGGTGACTGGTTATACACCAGCACCGAGCGGCTGGCGTCCCGGATCAGCTCGGTTGCCGGGGTATCCGGATCCGCATCCTGCTCCCCCCAACCATCGTCGAATATTTCATGACGGCAGGCCTGAAAACGGTTGGCCGGGTTATTCAGGACCGCGCGGCCTTTGATCCGCTTGCGGGATTCAGTCATGCTTCCGACAAGTAATAATAGGTACACATGTGCCAAGCATACCGCATCACGGGCAGCAGCGGCCCGGGCCCGCTGGTTGAAATCACATTTGTTATTCCGGTACATGCCGGAATGACGTGATTCCAGGCACTGAAGGCTTAGTAAGCACCATTCGGCTTAGGGGCAATTTGATTAATTTAATGGAGCAGTGCTGGCCGCGCCGGGCACAGCCGGCAGATATTGGAATATCTGAATACCATGATATTGCTATCAATCTGTGACTCATCAGCTTATTCTTAAGCGGACCGCCGGCAAAGCTGTTTCATGAAGATTGGCGGCTCCAGACGTACCCGCATGGACGTAAAGCTGTTTTTTTTGTAAGGTTTACGCCTCTGCACCGGCGTTTATGAAGGGACAGATTCCAGATGAACTTGATCAGTATTGTTATCGGTGGCCTGCTGGCAGTATTGACGCTGGCATTTACGGTGTTGCTGACCTCGGCCATTGTTTTCAACCTGAACGCCGGCAAGAAATACCGCAAGTCGCTGGCGAGCGGCGTTGATCAACTTCGACTCAGCAAAATGCTCACCGCGCTGGGTATCGATGTGGAAACCTATCTGCACACCGAACGCATAGTCGACATCCAGCAGCAGATGGATCTCTGTTCGGCCTGCGATAACATTGAAAAATGTGACGACCAGCTGTCCAGCGGCGCGATCGATGCGGCCGACATTGGCTTCTGCAACAACGAGCAATCCCTGCAGGAGATCGCCCGTAAGAACGGCTAGTCGGTCTCACCGCAACAAGCGGCGGTGAAAAATCGCTCTCCTGTCTCAGTTCTCACAGGTGAATGAATTTTCCAGCGCTTCAATGACGACAAGGACAGCGGGTTTATCGAGATCTGTGGACTTTCTCGAAGCGTATCGCCTGAAGACCTCCGCGAAATAACCCGCCGTCTTTCCTTCCGGAAAACAATAGTCGCGTTTCTCACCGGGCGGACTGTGCGCGGCTAACAGCCTGGCCGCTTCTTCCGCGGCACTCACAAAACCCAGACAATACTTTTTCCTCTCGCGACCGACGCGGGTTAACGAGCTTGACGCGCAGGCAGTCAGCAGTTCATTTGCTGGGGAAAATACTGCTCATCTTCTACCGGTCTTTCCTGAGCCAGGACGGAGAACGCAGAGACGCTAAGCAGCATCACCGCAGTGCCCAACTCACGCCTCACGAATCGTCTCCACACCAGCGGATCCTCTATCATTCATTCTAGTAAACCCCTCTTGCGACAATGCCCAGTGTAGCTCAGCCATCCTGCCCGTCGACCCGGGGCCGGGTAAGAATCGGGAAATAGCTTAAAAAATAAATCAGGAACGCCGACATCCACAACCACTGCGACAACGCGATCCACATACCATACTGTTGCTGGAACAACATTGGCAACGCGACACGCGTGAGCGCTGCGGCAAACAAGATGATGAATACCCAGAACAATAACGGGTGCGGTTCGAATACGTTACGTCCGGTGTGGCCGAGAGCGACACGCGTCATCATCCCGAGCGTCATCAAGCCAACGCCGCCGACGGCAAAGGCGTGCAAGCCCAGGAACGGTGAAATACCGGCAAAATACGCAGCCGCTTTCAGGGCAAAGCCGGCGATCATTGCCGCATAGGCAAGATACAGCACCCACAGCAACGGTTTTTTCCATATGCCGGCTGTATACCAGCCCAGCAATCGCCACAGGTGCAGTAAAAACAGGCCGGCTGCGCACACGGCAACACCCACACTGTTCGGCAGAACCATATCAGTTATCCAGAAGCTCACAAACAGCACCAGACTGGCGATATCGACCCATTTACTGTTACGCAGCTCAACCGCATAACCCACACCTTTTTCAATAAAGAAGGGCAATACCCGGCGGCTGAGAGTGAAGATCAATGCGATGATGATATACAGGCCGGAATACAAGCCCCAGTAAACACCCTGTTCGAGCTTGCCGGCTACGCCGAGAAAGAACACCAGGTTACTCGCCAGCAGCAAAACAATTTTGCCGACGATAGCTATATTGTGCCACTGCCGGGTACGAACAATGGGTGCCGCTATAGCCGCTGACAGCAGCGCCAGGAACAACAGATCAAAACTGGCCGCGGCGAGGAGGAAGTCAGCCCCTCCCAGCAGGATAAACAGCCGCGCAAGCAGCCAGAAGAGGAATAACAGGAACAGCGGCGTACCGTTTAAGGTTGGAATACCGGTCCAGTTGCGCACCGCGGTTAACAGAAACCCCGCCGCCACCGCCAGACCATAACCGTAGATCATTTCGTGACCATGCCAGATCACTGGCGTCAGGCCGGCAAACGGAAAACTCCAGCCATGGATATAGGCTGCATACCAGATCAGTATACTGACCACGGCGTAGCCACCGGCGGCCAGAAAAAACGGCCGGAACCCCAGCCTCAGCCAGGCGCTGCCTCTGCGTGCGGATGGCTCGGCTATTTGCACGCGCGATTCATACCTGACCCTGCATGGATGCCCGCCTAGTCCAGCCAGCGAACCAGATAGTACAACTGCTGGCTTTCCGAAGACGTGGAGGGCCCGGCAACCACTGCGGCATAGCGATGACGCTGCGGACTGGACGCCTGCAGCGCCGCCTGCTCGGACGGCATGACCTCAACGCAGTTAGCCGACAGGCGCTTCCTTTTCCTCGGCGCATAGACGACGGCAAATCGCTCCTTTACCACACCACCGGCGCGATCCATCATCAAGCCACGAATGGAGACACCCACCGCTGCCGCCTTTTCTCAACCGCCGCCCAGACCGCACATGCCGCCGCCGCAACCGCCCGCCGCACAGGGTGGTGCGGCGGCGTCGCCAAGGCTGGAGCTCTTTACCACCTGACCGCCCGTCGCCAGCCGTTGCACCGGCGCGTCGGCAGGTGTATCGCCCGTCTCAATACCGGCTTTTTCGCACAGCTGCCCCCAGCTTGACAGCTTGTCGCTCATGCGGTGCTTGACTTCGACCACGCGACCGTTGGCCTCACATAAATAATCGTAACTTGGCATGTCTAACCTCTTGATAAGCGCTTACTCGGACTCTTCAGTTGAATGTTATTACTTTGCCGGCGGAAATTGTTCAAGAATT
>JBDNAP010000317.1:0-2934 GCA_039768325.1 Thiogranum sp. | reverse complement strand
TGAGATTGTCTCAAAAAGTCTCGGCTAGGGGCATCCAGGGAATACCTGCATCGGCTCCGCCAGTCAGGCGACTTGAAATCTTCCTGTTCAAACCCCAACTACCTGAACAGCGATGAATTTGTGGCCGACCGTACTCGTTACCAACAAACGGTTGAATTATTATGCAACACTCAGTCAAGGGGTTTAAACAGTGTCACAGTCCAAACACCTGGTTTGCCCACATTGCCAGGCGGTTAACCGTATTCCTGAAGACAAACTGCGCCTACAGCCGAAATGCGGTAAATGCAAGGAACTCTTGTTTGTCGGCCAGCCGGTTGAGTTGACGGATCAAAGCTTTTCCAAACATCTGCGCCGCAATGACATCCCGCTGGTGGTTGATTTCTGGGCACCCTGGTGCGGCCCCTGCAAGATGATGGGGCCGCACTTTAAAAACGCAACGGCACAAATGGAACCGAAAATTCGCTTTGCAAAACTCAATACCGAACATGCACAAAAGACGGCTGCACAGTTTGGTATCCGCAGCATCCCGACAGTGGCGATATTCAGAAATGGCCGCGAAATTGCCAGGCAGGCTGGCGCTATGGACGCGCGCACGCTGACAAACTGGATTCAGGCACAGTTGTAATTGCGAGCACACAGGGCGGGCGACATGCTAGTCGTCCGGCGGTACACAGGCCAGCGCCTGTTCCAGCACCTCGACCCCGGCACCTGCCTGGTGCGCACGCTCACTGAGAGTTCTTCGCCAGGCGCGGGCGCCCGGCCGGCCCTGAAACAATCCCAATATATGGCGGGTGATCTGCGGCAATCGCGTACCACGCGAGAGCTCGTGTTCGACATAGGGCAGCAAACGCTCAATGATCTGGCGTCGGCTTGGCAACGGGTGACTATCACCCGAAAAACGGCGATCGATGTCCACCAGCAAATAGGGATTGTGGTAGGCCGCACGGCCGAACATGACGCCGTCAACCCGTTCGAGATGAGCATCGGCCTCAGCCAGTGTCTGCACTCCCCCATTGATATGGATATCCAGTGACGGGAAATCTTTTTTGATTTGGTATACCCAGTCATAGCGAAGCGGTGGCACTTCGCGGTTCTGCTTGGGGCTTAAACCCTGTAACCAGGCTTTACGCGCATGTACAATCAAGCGCTCCAGTCCCGCGTGCTGCAGTAGCGACACGAACCGGACCAGATCATCATAGCTGTCCCGTTCATCAACACCGATTCTTGTTTTTACCGTCACCGGTACAGACACCGATTGCCGCATAGCCACCACACAAGCGGCGACCCGTTCTGGTTCCAGCATAAGACAGGCACCAAAACGCCCCGACTGCACCCGGTCGCTGGGACAACCGACGTTAAGATTGACTTCGTCGAAACCCGACTGTTCCGCCCACGCCGCACATCGGGCCAGCTCCTGCGGTTCGCTACCGCCGAACTGAACAGCCAGGGGGTGTTCGAGCACGTCGAATGCCAGCAGATGGTCACGATCGCCGTGTATCAGCGCAGTCGAAACAATCATCTCTGTATACAGGCGGACATGCCGCGAAATCAGGCGCAGAAAATAACG
This sequence comes from Thiogranum sp., assembly GCA_039768325.1. Taxonomy (GTDB): domain Bacteria; phylum Pseudomonadota; class Gammaproteobacteria; order DSM-19610; family DSM-19610; genus Thiogranum. Next base: position 1,367 of record JBDNAP010000317.1, on the reverse strand, counting down.
ACAGTGGCGATCGGTCCAGTCCATCATGGGCGCAACCGATATTGGACAGGATTTCACAGGCATGGGCGAATATTGTAAACAGATTGTCCGCCCTTACGAAGCATTTAGGCTACACTGATGCACAGATCAGCCCTTTATATCCGAAAGGACAGGGAGATTATCATATGCCCGTAATGGACAGCGGATTCATGCTCCGTTCACTGGAGTTTCTGGCAACCTTTTTCATCTTCTTTGTCGGGCTTTGCGCCCTGACCGTCATTGTGGTGTATGTGCTTGATGTCACCCAGACCAAGCACGCGCTTCGGCGCAACTACCCGGTTATCGGTCACTTCAGATACTTTTTCGAAGAAGTGGGCAAATTTTTCCGCCAGTATTTCTTTGCCATGGACCGCGAGGAAATGCCCTTCAACCGTGCCGAGCGCTCGTGGGTCTACCGCGCAGCAAAGGACCTTGACAACACCACAGCATTTGGATCAACCCGGAATCTCACTTCATCGGGAACGGTATTGTTTGTTAATTGCCCCTTCCCCACCCTGGGCGCGGATGCCGCGGAAGTCTGTGATGTCACGATAGGGCCAACCTGTGACAAGCCCTACGTCACCAATGCGCTGTTCAATATCTCCGGCATGAGTTATGGCGCATTGTCAAGACCTGCGGTAGAAGCGCTTTCCAGTGGCGCGGCAAAGGCTGGTTGCTGGTTAAACACCGGTGAAGGCGGTCTGTCCTCCTATCACCTGGAGGGCGGAGCAGACATTGTTTTCCAGATTGGCACAGCCAAGTACGGTGTACGGGATGCACTGGGAAATTTAAGCGATGACAAGTTACGCGAAGTTGCCGGGCACGACCAGGTCAGGATGTTCGAACTCAAACTCAGCCAGGGTGCCAAACCGGGTAAAGGCGGCATTCTACCGGGTGACAAGGTGACCGAGGAGATCGCCCGGATCCGCGGTATCCCCGCCGGTCAGGACTCTATCAGCCCCAACCGGCACCCGGATATCAATTCGGTCGGTGACCTTCTGGATATGATTGAACATATCCGCAGTGTGACCGGAAAGCCGGTCGGCTTTAAGGCGGTCATCGGCGCCTATGGCTGGCTCGATGAACTGTTCACCGAAATCAATAAACGCGGCAAACAATCCGCCCCCGACTTCATCACTGTTGACAGTGCCGAGGGGGGCACCGGTGCCGCACCGATGAGCCTGATGGACTACATGGGTCTGCCCATCCAGGAGAGCCTGCCACTGGTGGCGGACAAACTTGCTGAACACGGCCTCAAGGATCGCATCAAACTCATTGCCTCGGGAAAGCTGATAACGCCGGCCGAGGTTGCCTGGGCCTTGTGCGTCGGCGCAGACTTTGCGGTATCC
>JBDNAP010000316.1:0-3072 GCA_039768325.1 Thiogranum sp. | reverse complement strand
GACAGTATCCTCGGCGCCAATCCCGGAAAGATCTCGTGCCAGCTTTCTACACCGGCCCGCTCTTCTTTCAACTTGCGTTTCTCCCCGTCCTTGAAGATAGCCACGTAGCCCTCTTCGTCGCCATCCGGCACACTGATTGCGGAAATACCGCTGCCGGAACGGGTTTCCGCAATGCGCTTCACCTCTATTTCGGAAAAAGCATCGTCATCCGCCAGCTGTTCGACCGAGGCGCGCAGGGAATGGTAACGGTCGATATCTATCGGTTGGCCGAGATTGCAGGATATTACCGCCTCACTGAGGCTCAGCAGGGCATCGCCCATCTGCTCGATGTAATGTGCGACGAATAGCGCCGATATCAGGTCCTCGGTGTTCTTTCGGCGTTTCAGTTCGGCGGTGTAATCCTTCAACAGTTTTTTGTAGGCCTGGTCGAGTTTCTGTTCAACTCTGCCGATCTTGAGAGCCAGGCGGGTATCGTTGTCACGTGTCGCATCTTCGATCAGTCCGATCGCCTTGATCACCTGCTCGAGCAATGGCGCATAGCGTGTGCAGTCCAGGGCGCGCCGGTCATGCAGGTGGCCGAGCTGCTGGATACAGTCTCTGCACAATTCCGTGATACGCTGCAGATCGGTGGCAATGACCTCAGCGGCCCTCAGCGAGAGTGTATCGGCCGTATCGGAACGCGCGATGTGACCGACACAACTGCTATGAATCCGCATCTTCAGGTTGTTGACATAGCCGCTGCGATCGAGGATACGCCGGGCCACCGTCACCGAGAAATCTTCCAGAAATGTCTGCAGATGAGACACCTGCGAACCGACTTCCGCAATGAGAAAGCGCAGATTATCCCGAACACCCTTGGGAATACGCATGATTACCCGATTTCCCCAAGATAGATGGCGTCAGCGCTATCGCTGTTGTCACCGAGATACGAACTCAGCGAAGCGGGCAACAGTTTGATGGCTGACAGAGTGTCGACCGGCATCCAGACCACCTCGACCTGGTGTTTGTCAGGCCGGTATCCGTTTCTCGGTAGATACCCCGCGGGCACCCTGCACTCGAACAGAATTTCCAGCAGGTGCCGTCTGCTGGGAGGGTCGGTGTCGCGATGTTTGAAATAATCGGCAATATGCAGCAAGCGGACGATTTCCACAGCGGTGCCTATTTCTTCCTCACATTCCCGATTGAGCGCCTGAGCAAGGGTCTCGCCCAGGTCCTGGGCACCGCCGGGCAGGGCAAACCGTTCACCCTGTTCGCCTCCCTGCTTTCTCAGCAGCAGGATCTGCTCATCGCGCACGATAACGGCCCTCGCCGCATTACGTATTCCTGGAATCAGATTCTTCATAACTAATATGCTAAGGTGCCAGAGGGACGCAAATCCGGATTCCTTACCTGCAGTCCGGAACCGTTCAACAGAGCAAACGCTTAACCGAGCTGTCATCTATGGACCCGATACGCATTACCCGAACCGCCAGGCTGCCGGACCCGATCCGCATCAGCCGTTACCGCAAAGCACCGGAACTCGGGCCCGAAATGCTGTTTTTCAGCGGCGGCTCGGCACTAAACGACGTAAGCCGCGTGCTCAAGAACTATACATACAACTCGACACATTTAATCACTCCGTTCGATTCAGGCGGGAGCTCCGCGAAACTGCGGCAGGCATTCAATATGCCCGCCATCGGCGACTTGCGCAGCCGCATGATCGCGCTGGCGGACGAATCCGTGACCGGTCACCCGGAAGTCTACCAGTTATTTACCTATCGTCTAGCCAGCACCGAACGCAACAGTGTGCTGTCGAAACAGCTCGACCAGATGATACAGGGAAAATACCCGATGGTGGCGGCGATTTCGAACCCCATGCGGCGGCTGATACGCAACCAGCTCGGCTATTTCCGCGATTTCATGCCCGACAACTTCGATCTCAGGGGAGCCAGCATCGGTAATTTGATCCTCACAGGCGGCTATCTCAATAACCACCGGCATCTGGACCCGATTGTTTTCCTGTTTTCCAAACTGGTGGGTGTCCTGGGTACGGTTCGACCGATCGTCAATGACAACCTTCACCTGGCCGCCGACCTGGAGGACGGCAGCCGCGTTTTCGGCCAGCACCGCGTAACCGGAAAAGAGACGCCAGCGCTGCAGTCACCCATCAAACGTCTACGCCTGTCAGGACACCCGGACAAACTGGTACCGGCAGATTCGGCGCTGCGCAAAAAAACCCGCAAGCTGATCAGCAAGGCGGAGCTTATCTGTTATCCACCCGGCAGCTACTATTCCAGTTTGATCGCCAATCTCCTCCCGGAAGGCGTGTCCTCTGCCATCGCCTGCGTTGATCGCCCGAAAGTCTATGTTCCGAATCTCGGGCGGGACCCTGAACAGATTGGCATGACACTGGAGCAATGCGTCATCAAACTGCTCGAGCACCTGCGCGCCGGCATGACCGAAGACTGCAGGCATGAAGATCTGCTGAACTTCATTCTTCTCGATAGTAACAATGGGGACTATCCGTCGCCCGTCCCACTGAGTAAAATGGCGAAGCTTGGAATAACGGTGATCGACACCCGGCTCGTCACAAAGCGCAGTGCACCGCACTATGACCCGGAACTGCTGGTGCAGGCACTGCTGTCCCTGACCTGAAACCGGGCCCATGGACCTTGCAGAGACATCAAGCTACTGATAAGCGTTTATACGCGGATTGGACAGGGACTCACACTTTCCGGATCAACGTGTCAACAGAAACTGAATTGAAACTGGCGCTCGAGGGCGTCACAGCCGAACAGCTGCAAACCCAGCCCGAGATCATGGCCCACGCCGTGGGAAGCGCACGGGAACAGCAGCTGGACAATATTTATTTCGACACCGCCACCTTGCTGTTACACAGGCGAAACGTTGCACTGCGCCTGCGCCGGAACGCCGATCGCTGGCTGCAGACAGTCAAGACCAGTGGCAGTGCTTCCGCCGGTTTACACCGGCGCGGGGAATGGGAAACACCCGTCGCCGCGGAATCACTGGAGCTGGATCGCTTCCACCACCCGCAACTCAGGAAACTGTTCGGCAAACCCGGCCTACGGGATG
>JBDNAP010000315.1:0-7189 GCA_039768325.1 Thiogranum sp. | reverse complement strand
GCAGCGCCGACTGAGATGGTGACAGTCGCTGCTGTATTGCTGTTGACGTTGCCGTCATTGGCGAAGTAGGTGAAGCTGTCCTGACCGCTGAAGGCCGCATTCGGCGAGTAGGTGAACGAACCGTCCGCATTCAGCTGCAACACACCATTGGATACGTCGGTCTGCAGCACCGCTGTCAGTGGATCGCCGTCAGCATCTGTGTCGTTGGCCAGAACGCCGGGGGCAGGTTCGTTAAGCACTGTTTGGAAAGGCGTGCTGTAGGTATCGTCGACGGCCACCGGCGGCTGGTTGCCCGCTGCGGCGACGGTAATGGTGACGGTCGCGACGTTGCTGTCGTCGGTGCCGTCATTCGCCACGTAGGTGAAAGTGTCGTCACCGCTGAAGCCGGCATTCGGCGTGTAAGTGAATGAACCATCTGCATTGAGCGTTGCTGTGCCATTGGCCGGGTTACTCTGCTGAACCGCGGTGATCGCATCACCGTCGGGGTCGCTGTCGTTCTCCAGCACGCCAGGGGCGACGACGGTCAGCGTCGTCTCAAACGCCGTGCTGTAGGCATCGTCAACCGCCACGGGTGGCTGGTTGCCAACGACCGGATCCAGCGGCGGCTGTACACCGATGCTTGCCGCATCGATGCTCGCAATCTGGTTACCGTTGGAGTCAAATATCGGGTTATTCGCGCCGACGGTCCAGCCGGGCTGCGAATTGGCATTGATCTCGGTCAGGTTGGAGTCACCATTGCCATCCGAGTCTACACCCTCGACGTCGGTGATCGCGGTGCCGATCGGCGTTCCGCCCTGTACCGCCGCCCGGAGCGGATCGCCGTAGGCATTCCACTCGCCGTTCGAGTCGCTGTGACAGACCTGGCAGCCGTTGCGACCGGACGTCTGGTCCGTGGTAGAGGCCGGGTAGGCGTTCTGCCACGCGGTCAGAAATTGGTTAAAGGCCTGCGCCTGCGGCGCCGCCGCCAGTGCCGCTATCATACATAGTGCTGGCCACCACGCTTGTCGCGGTGCCGTAGCGATGGTTTTCATAAGACTCTCCTCCTCCGGAAGACGTTTCTTTGATCACAGAATAAACAGCACCCGGCAAGGCGTGCACCTGCCGAATACGTTTTAGACCTGAAATGGGTGACCGCATGCACGTTGTTTTCCTCCTCCCTGTATAATTCAATTCGGCTCGCCCCGCCTAGGGCTTGCCCGGTTTTGTTACCGGTCTGACACTGCGCTTACGGCCGGCAGTTTGTCGGGTTTACCCTGATCTGGTTTACCCTATTAGGAATAACCACTAGTGCGCAAAGCGAACGCAAGATTGGGACCAGATAGAAAACCGCGGTAAGTCTTTGTTTTTTGGCTAAGGCGGACAGCAGGCAGAAGACAGAGCATGTCAATTCTGGCATAAGGCATGACAGTAATGGCAGACGGGTCAGACACCGCTGTCATAGAGCTGTGTTAATGGCAGGATCTGAGCTTCCATGGGTTGTCTGAATTTCGGGTTTCTGGCCACGGTGTGAGAGCAAATCCCACGAATTCAAAAGTGGGTAACTGGATCCAACTGACTAAATAGCAGCGTAAACAGGTCATTACTTCGGTCCCACCGAGAATGTCTTAGAGGTGCCAAAAGAATAAGCCCCGTACTGCAAGGAGAACGGGGCTTATGTTTGGCTGTTGATAACATGATTCCGGGCAGGCGAATGCGGCCGGCCTCAATTCACAGAGATCAGCTCCACTTCGAAGACCAGCGTGCTGTTGGGCGGAATTTTCGCACCGGCACCGCGTTCGCCGTAGCCCAGTTTCGAGGGCAAATAGATCTCCCACTTGTCGCCTTCCTTCATCAGCTGCAGAGCCTCGGTCCAGCCGGGGATGACCTGGCCGACGCCGAAGGTGGCCGGTTTGTTGCGGCTGTAGGAACTGTCGAACTCGGTGCCGTCGATGAGCGTGCCGCGGTAATTTACCGTGACGTTATCGCTCTTCTGTGGAGTCTTGCCTTCGCCCGCCGTGATGACCTTGTACTGCAGGCCGCTGTCGGTGGTCTTCACCCCTTCCTTACCGGCATTCTCAGCCAGAAAGGCTTCCCCGGCCTTGATGTTTTCCGCACCCTGTTCTTTCATCTTTTCCATCTGCTCGGCTTTAACCCGGTTTGCCAGGTTCATCATCACGGTGCGCATCTCTTCCTCTGTCATGCGCGATTCTCCACCGCCGGCCGCGTCCTCGATCCCCTGCAGTACCATGTCGGACTTGATCTCAACCTGTTGGCGTTTGAAGTCGCTGCCGAGCCGGTAGCCGACACTGTAACTGATTTTGTCAACTTCGGTTTTCGGTTCCACTGGCTCGGCGGCCAGGCAGCTGCCGTACGCCACTCCCAGTAACGGGATTGTATAAAAAGCCTTTCTGATCATGATTTCTTCGTCTCCTCGTGTTTTTTGTCACAGCGCCTGCCTGAATTATTTAAATGAATACGCAGTTGGGTTGGCAGGCGGGGTGCCAATCATACTCTGCCTTAGGCGATCAACACCACTGCACCGCGATGGGCGAGTGCTGCATTAGTTGAAACTGCCACCAAGTCACTGACTGGCCGCTCTTCCACCACTGCCTGGCGGGTTTTTTGCGTGGACCACGGTTCTGGTAGTATGGGATCTCAAACTTTTACAATTTAGAAAAATCAGAACGAAATAGGGGTTTTCCATGAGCTTATCGATTTACCAGCCGGCTTTTGTGTGTTGTTCGCTGTCAATAATGAAATCTATACTGCTGAAAAGACTGGGGGTATTGGCCTTGGGGCTGGCCGGTTGCGGAGCTTCCATGACGCAGGCCGATGCCACCCTGACATACGAGCTGACCGGGTCTGACGCCAGCAAATCGGTAAAACAGTTCTCTATCGCCCGGTTTTTTGTCAGGATCGACGATCCCGCCGAGGCAAAGCGCTTTATGCTCTTTCAAGCAGGGAGATTCTTTCCCGTCTATGCGGTGGATGAGGCTGAGAGTAACTACAGGCTTTTAACGCCTCCCGAGAAACCCTGGTTAGGTCCAAATACCCGGGCAAAACAGATGGCTCAAGGTAAAAATGCGGCTGAAGTGGCCCAGCAGCAGACATCGGAGGAGCAAACTCGCACGGAAGAGACCGCAGCAGAGCCCTCAGAGTCCGAGGACAGTGCCGGGGTTAAGCAGGCGCCAGCTTCCCCCGGGCAAGCGGCAAAAGCTGAGGCGGATGCCCCCGCAGATGCTTCGACCCGCGAGACATCCCCAGCCGCATCCGCGAAACCAGACGGACGTTTGCCAGCACCGACCTTCAAACCGTCGAAGAAAAAGCGTACCGTGGCAGGAATTCGCTGCCGGGTTGTTCACGAACTGTTCGATGACAAGCCGGTCAAGGAACACTGCATGGCCAACAGCGCTGCGCTCGGCGTTACCAAGCGGGAAGTGATCACGCTGTCGCGGCTGTTCGCCATGGCGCGCAAGCTGGAATTCGACTGGCTCGGCGTCGGTACCAAGGACGAAGAGTTCATTGCGATACACAGCCGTGACCTTGGCGACAACCGGATGCTGCAGTTGACGTCCCTTTCAGCCAAACCCCTGCCTGCCGGCTACTTGAGAATTCCCCGGTCGTTCACGCTCGTAGAGTCTGATGCCAATAACGGCGACTCGGCTTCGGCCAGCAAAGTGGACTAGCTCGTACAGGTACTTCCCGTGCTGCATGCTCCGTTCAGGTAGCGACGCTTCCACTGCAGATAAATGGCGGGCACCACGAACAGGGACAGCAGGGGTGCGGTGATCATGCCGCCGACCATGGGCGCCGCGATGCGTTGCATGAGTTCCGACCCAGTGCCTTCGCTCAACATGATGGGGAGCAGGCCGGCGATAATCACCGCTACGGTCATGGCCTTGGGCCGTACCCGGAGCACCGCGCCCTCGACAATCGCGCTCTTTAGCGCATCGACCGAATTCAGCCGGTTCTCATCGCTGTAGCGATTGAGGGCACTGTCCAGGTAGATGAGCATGATGACCCCAAACTCGGCCGCCACGCCGGCCAGGGCGATAAAGCCGACAGCAACCGCCACCGAGAACTCGTAGCCCAACAGCCAGATGAACCAGAAACCGCCCACCAGGGCGAAGGGCAATGAGAGCATCACCAACACGGCCTCCCCGACGCGGCGAAAGCTGAGGTATAGCAGGGCAAAGACAATGGTCAGGGTCAGCGGAACCACCTGAGCGAGCCGCTCCTGAGCACGTAACAGGTATTCGTACTGCCCGGACCAGGTGATGGAATAGCCGGGGGGCAGGTCGACCCCGTTGCTGACCGCCTGCTGTGCCTGGCGTACGTAGCTGCCCAGGTCCACCCCGCGGATGTCGACGAATGTCCAGCCGTTGAGGCGCGCGTTCTCGCTCTTCAGCAGGGGCGGGCCCTCCACCACCCTGATATCGGCGACCTGGGAGAGCGGTATCTGGGCCCCTCTGGGCGTCACCAGGGGCAGCTCGCGCAGCTTGGCGGGATCATCGCGCTGCTCGCGCGGAAACCGTACATTGACCGGATAGCGTTCCAGGCCCTCCACGGTCTCGGTGATATTGATGCCGCCCACCGCAGCGCTCACTACCTGGTTGATGTCCTCGATGTTCAGACCCAATCGGGCCGCGGCCCGCCGCTTGGGGATGATCTCGATGTAGCGCCCGGCAGCCACTCGCTCGGAGTAGGCGGAGACGGTGCCGGGAAGCCCTTTCAATACACCTTCGATGCTGCGTCCAATGGCTTCGATCTGCGCCAGTTCCGGTCCGGCCACCTTAACGCCGACCGGGGTCTTGATGCCGGTAGCGAGCATGTCGATGCGGGTCTTGATGGGCATGATCCAGGCGTTGGTCAGACCCGGGAACTGGACTGAGGCATCAAGCTCGTCGATGAGCTTGTCCACGGTCATTCCGGGGCGCCATGCGTCTCTGGGCTTGAGCTTGATGACGGTCTCGATCATGGTCAGGGGCGCCGGATCGGTGGCCGTATCAGCGCGACCGATCTTGCCAAATACGCGCTCCACCTCGGGGAGTTGGCGTATCAGGCGATCGGTCTGTTGCAGCAGCGCCTGGGCCTTGCCAATTGACAGACCGGGGAGCGTCGTCGGCATGTACATGAGGTCGCCCTCGAACAGCTCGGGCATGAACTCTGAACCCAGCCCCTGGCCCAGCTTCGCAAGCCAGGGCATCCCGGCAAAGCTCTGTTGCCAGCCTTTGGCCATTCGGGACTGCCAGTGCTCGAGTTGGACCACCGCCGGGTCCGCTGTCTCAGGCGCCACCGTTCGCAGCAGCAGCAACGGCCACTTGACCGGCTCCAGCGCGCCGCCTATACCGTAGACCGGCAGTAACAGACTCAACACCGCCAGTAATGCGACTCCCAGGGTGGCCCTGGGGGCGTCCAGCACCGCCTTGAGCAGCGGTCGGTAAACCCAGATCAGAAACCGATTCAATGGGTTGGCAGACTCGCGGGGTATGCGGCCGCGTATGAGATAGCCCATGAGCACCGGCACCAGGGTCACCGACAGCCCGGCGGCAGCGGCCATGGCGTAGGTCTTGGTGAACGCCAGGGGTGCAAACAGGCGGCCCTCCTGGGCCTCCAGAGTGAACACCGGCAGGAAGCTCAGGGTGATAATCAGCAGCGAGTAGAACAGCGCCGGCCCCACTTCCTGGGATGCCTTGCCAATCACCGCCCAGTGCTCTGCCCGGCTGAGCCCGCGGCCGGCGCGCTCGAGGTGTTTGTGGGCGTTTTCGATCATCACCACGGCGGCGTCCACCATAGCCCCAATGGCAATGGCGATGCCGCCCAGGGACATGATGTTGGCATTGATCCCCTGGTAGCGCATGACCACAAAGGCCGCCAGGATACCGAGCGGCAGGGTAACGATGGCGACAAACGCCGAGCGCAGGTGAAACAGGAACAGCAGGCAGACCAGGGCCACCACGATGAACTCCTCGATGAGCCGCTCGGCGAGGTTGTCCACCGCGCGCAGGATGAGCCCTGAGCGGTCGTAGGTCTCTATGATCTCCACACCCTCGGGCAGGCCCTGCTTGAGCGCGTCCAGGCGCGCCTTGACCGCGGCGATGGTATCCAGGGCATTCTCGCCATAGCGCATGACCACTATGCCGCCGGCGACCTCCCCTTCGCCGTCCAGATCGGCGACCACTCGGCGCATCTCCGGGCCCACCTGAATGTGGGCGACGTCCTGCAGGAGTATGGGGATATCATCCGCAGTCACAGCCAGCGGCACCGCCTCGATGTCGTCGATGGAGCGCAGATAGCCGCGGGTGCGGATCATGTACTCCGCCTCGCCCAACTCGATCACCGAGCCTCCCACCTCCTGGTTGGCACGACGGATCGCCTCGGTCACCCGCGACAGGGGGATCTCGAAAGCCCGCAGCTTCTCCGGATTTACCACCACCTGATACTGGCGCACCATGCCGCCCACAGTGGCCACCTCGGCCACACCGGGCACCGTCTGCAGCTCATATTTCAGGAACCAGTCCTGGATACTGCGCAACTGCGCCAAGTCGTGTCGGCCGCTGCGGTCCACCAGTGCGTAGCTGTAGATCCAGCCCACCCCCGTGGCATCCGGCCCCAGCCTGGGTTGAACGCCGGCGGGGAGATCTGCCGCGGCCTGGTTTAGGTATTCCAGTACCCGCGAACGGGCCCAGTAGAGATCCGTGCCGTCTTTGAAGATCACGTAGACGTAGGAGTCACCAAAGAAGGAATAACCGCGCACCGCACTGGCACCGGGTACGGAGAGCATGGTGGTAGTGATAGGATAGGTGACCTGTTCTTCGACCACCTGCGGCGACTGGCCAGGAAAACCCGTGCGTATGATCACCTGCACATCGGACAGGTCCGGGATGGCGTCGAGTGGGATTTCCTTCACCGCCAGCAAACCCCAGCCCGCCATGATCAGGGTCGCGATCACCACCAGCAGGCGGTTTTCGATGGACCAGCGGATCAGACGGGTCGGCATGCCGGCTTACTCCGACATGCGACGAAAGCTGGCCTGCAGATTGGACTCGGAATCGATCAGGAATTGCCCGGACAACACCACTTCATCACCCGCACTCAGACCGGAACGCACCTCAACCGAAGTCCCCTGCCACATCCCGGTTTGCACATCAACCGGCTGAAAGCGGTTGTCGCCCAGGGCCTTGACTACCATCTCCCGCTCACCGGTGAG
>JBDNAP010000314.1:0-5976 GCA_039768325.1 Thiogranum sp. | reverse complement strand
GAGCACATTAGCGGCTTTCAGTGGGCCGTCGTGTTCCGGCACAAGACACAGATCAAACCAGGATAAGGGTAACGACGGTTTCATCAGGACAATGGTGCGCCCACCCCAACGTCTTCGTGCCGTCAGCAGAGACCAGTGCGTTGCGTGGCCGGCCCCTATCAGCAGATCGGGACGTGGCAAACCTGCAGCGTAACGGTAGCGGTCCTTCAGCCCCGACCAGAAACCGCCCCTGTCCTGCCCCAGCGGTATATCAAAAGCAGAAACCCTGGCGCGCTCCTGCAGTGCGCGAAGCAGCCCCAGACTCTGCGCATCATGACCGGCCTTGCCGTCGCTAAATCGCCAGACGACAGTCGTCATTGTATTAACTGAACCGAATATTGGATAAATGACCATGAAAGCCATTGAGAACCATCAACACCCCGACAATGCGATAAGGCATCATTCGGTTCATGGCCATGAGAAAGAGATCTTTCAGCTCTTTAAAAAATAGTCCGCACCACAGTACGGGCATTTTGCCTTGCCGGTTTCCTCGATCGGCAAATAGACCCGCGGATGGGAATTCCACAGACTCATGCTGTCCATTGGACAATGCAGGGGTAGATCCGCCTTTGTCACCTCGTAGCGATTTTCTGCATTAGCCTGTGTGTATTTTGTGCCGCCAGCGTCAGCAGCAGTGTTGGGACTAGGCACAGCTGTTTCCTCCACTCAATTTACTTTGTCAATCATACCAGCGCCAGCCACTCCGGATGGTCTTCACGCCGACCATGTACCTGATCAAAATACAGTGTTTGCAACCTCGCCGTGATCGGGCCGCGCCCACCGCCGCCGATGGCGCGATTATCCACTTCCCGGATAGGCGTCACTTCAGCAGCCGTACCGGTGAAGAAAGCTTCGTCGGCGACATAGACTTCATCGCGGGTGATACGTTTTTCCCGTATTTCCAGTCCTTCCTCGCGGGCCAGAACCATAATGGTATCGCGGGTCACGCCCTCCAGTGCCGACGTGAGATCGGGCGTATACAACACACCATTACGCACGATAAAGATATTTTCACCGCTGCCTTCGGCGACGTAACCCTCATTGTCCAGCAGCATGGCCTCGTCATAACCACAGGTCAGCGCTTCATTCAAAGCCAGCATGGAATTCATGTAATTACCGTTGGCCTTGGCCTTGCACATGGTGATATTGACGTGATGGCGGGTGAAGGATGAGGTGCGGATACGAATACCTTTTTCCAGATTTTCCTTACCCAGATAGGCACCCCATTCCCAGGCTGCGACAATCACGTGCACCTTGAGATTGTCGGCGCGCAGCCCCATCCCCTCGGACCCATAGAAGCACATGGGGCGCAGGTAAGCCGACTGCAGATTGTTTTCCCGCACTACAGCCAGCTGCGCCTCATTAAGCGTGTCCCGGTCGTACGGCATCGGCATCTGCAGTATATGGGCAGACCGGAACAGGCGGTCGGTGTGCTCCCTGAGCCGGAAGACAGCCGTCCCCTGTTCCGCGTCATAGGCCCGCACACCCTCGAACACCCCCATGCCATAGTGCAGGGTATGGGTTAGTACGTGGGTGGTCGCCTCCCGCCAGGGACGCATTTCCCCATCGTACCAGATGACACCGTCACGATCGGCCATCGACATCGAATTTCTCCTTGATCAGCAATTCTCAACCTTTCATCAGCTGCTTCCAGATCTCCGCAACTCGTTTACGCTGCGCCTGTAACTGGTCGTCATCTACCAGCGAAGACGCTTCGGCCAGTGTCAGGCGGTGACTGACAGCGCGATATTGCCGGTAGGCCTCGATAAGTGTCTGGGCATAAGCCGACTTGAGCAAGCCCGCCTTGGCCAGCGCTTTGAGCAGATGGATCGTATCTGTATGGCGCAGCAACTCCGCGTGGTCGTTACACCAGCGAAGAACGAGGTATTGGACCATAAATTCGATATCAACGATACCTCCGCGGTCCTGCTTGAGATGGAATCCGTCAGCACTGCTTGAACCCAGTTCGGCACGCATGCGCTCACGCATGTCGCGAACTTCTGAGCGAAGATTTTCAACTTTGCCGTCTGCAACGAGGACCTGCGCTCGAATTTTTTGAAACACCCTGCCCAGCCCCGCATCACCGGCCACCGGCCGCGCCCGCACCAGCGCCTGGTGTTCCCAGATCCAGGCTTCTTCACGCTGGTAATCTGCAAACGCATCGATACTGCTCACCAGCATACCCGAGTGACCGGATGGTCGCAGACGCATGTCCACTTCATAGAGAGTACCGGCCGCGGTAAAGGTTTCCAGCATATGGATGATGCGCTGTCCGAGACGGGTAAAAAATACCGGGTTTTCGACCGATTTCGGACCGGATGTTTTTTGTGCACTGCCACCGCTGTCGTGCAGAAAGACCAGATCCAGGTCCGACCCGTAACCGAGCTCCATGCCACCCAGTTTGCCATACGCGATCACGGCGAAAACGACCGGCCGCCGTTTACCCTTCAGCTTGCAGCGCGGTTCGCCATAGCGCGTGGTCATCTCTGTCCAGGCAATCGATAACACCTTATTCACCACCACTTCGGCTATGGCTGTCAGCTCGTCACTCACCCGGGTGACCGGATTCGCCCCCGCAATATCCGCAGCAGCAACCCGCAATACCATGGCATGCCGGAACTGGCGTAAAAGATCCATCTGCTGCTCAAGATCGGCGGCATCCACGCCCCGGAAAACCCTCTCCAGCTCGCCATTGAGCTCGGCGGGTGCCAACGGTGCATACAAAGTGCGCGGATCGAGCAGCTGATCCAGCAGTATCGGGAAACGCGCGATCTGCTGGGCAATCCACGGACTGGCTCCACACAACTTGACCAGCTGGGCCAACACCGGTGGATTCTCCTGCAACAGGGCAAGGTAGGTGGTTCGACCGGCTATGTGCTCCAGGATACTGACCAGCCGACCCAGAACTTCCGCGGCATTATCCTGATGCCCTGCCACAGCCAGCAGCATCGGTACCAGGGCATCGAAGCGCAGCCGGCCCTGCTGCCCCAGATGACGCGGCGCAGTTCCCGAGCGCAACTGCTCCACCCAGCGTAGCGCTTCCCCGGCATCATGATACCCCGCATCATCCAGCACCCGGCGAGCGTCATCCACCGGCAGGCGCGCCTGCCACAGTTCTGTCAACGGGTCGGATGCAAGCGGCTTTGCTGCCTGCGGCACAGCGAAAACCTGCTGAAAATGGGTCTCGACGTGACGGCGGTGCCGGTTTAGCGCGGCATAAAACGTCTTCCAGTCCGGAAAATCCATCGCCAGGGCCAGCGCTGCCTGCTCTTGCCCGCTTTCCGGCAGGGTGTGGGTCTGCCTATCCTGCATCGCCTGCAGGCGGTTTTCGGCGCGGCGCAGAAAGCTGTATGCCTCGATCAGTTCGCCGACAGTGTCCTGCGGAAGCAATTGCAGGTCGACCAGCGTCCGTAGTACGTCGATGACGCCGCGCTGACGCAAGCGGGATTCGCGCCCGCCACGTACCAGCTGGAAGACCTGGGCGATAAATTCTATTTCACGGATCCCCCCGGGCCCCAGCTTCAGATTATCCTCCTGTCCCTTGCGTTTGACTTCCTGGTGGATCTGTCGTTTGAGGTCGCGCAAAGCGTCGAAAGTATGAAAATCCAGGTAGCGGCGATACACGAATGGCCGCAATAACTCCACTAACTCCGTTTTCGATGCAGCGTCGCCGGTCACTGCACGCGCCTTGATCATGGCATAACGCTCCCATTCGCGACCCTGCGACTGGTAGTACTCCTCCATGGCCTCGAAGCTGCACACCAGCGCACCGGCGTCACCATAAGGCCGCAGGCGCATATCGACCCGGAATACAAAGCCATCCTGATCGATCTGGGACAGGGCACGGATCAGGGACTGCCCCAGCCGGGTAAAATACTGCTCCGCACTCAGGCTGCTGCGCTTGCGCGTGGCAACGCTATCCGGATGGGTGAATATCAGGTCGATATCGGAGGAAAAATTCAGCTCATGGGCACCCAGTTTACCCATGGCAATGACGATCAGGGGAAGCGGACGTCGGTTTGCACCGACCGGCGCAGCGGTTTCCTTTGCCTGCCAGACGCTCAACCGGTCCAGAGCCCCGTGGATGCAGGCATCCGCCAGATCGGACAGGTCGCGCAAAGTCTCCTCCAGGGTGGCCCAGCCGGCCAGATCCCGCCAGGCAATACGCAGCATCTCACGCTGTCTGACCTGGCGCAGCATCTGATACAGGGCGGTCTCATTCCTGCAGGCGGCAAGCCGGTCAGCTACCCGCCGACCCAGAACGTCAGGCCAGGAGTCCGCCAGCAGGTCACCACTGTCCAGCACATCAGCTAATAGTCCGGGAACACGGTGACAAAGCCCGGCCACAAAGTCGCTGATTGCGAAAACACGGCAAGCGCTGGCGCGAAAAGCGGGATCGGCGGGAATTCGAACCCCGGCGGCTTCCGCTGCCTGAATATAATTTTGCCAGTGGCGCTGTGCAGCCCCCTGAAGAATTGCGGGAAGCCGCAACCAAGGTTCTGTATGCGCTGTTTTTTTTATCTTCCCTGCCACATGCTTAAGGTTACCGCGAAACTGCGGAATCCGCAGCCTTATTTACGCTCGCGGGCTGCCACCTCCCGTTTGCTGTTTACTCCATGGGCCTGGCGCACGATGCCCGATAACCCGGGCGGGAATCAGGCTATACTGAGCGGAATAAATACACTCAGGATCCGTCTTTTCCACATGAGCCAGGATAAAATACGGTTATGAATGTGATAGCGAATCTCTGCAAACACCAGCAATTCAAACGTACACTCGGAGAATACCGGGAAAATCTCTATCGCATAGCCTATTCCTGGTGCCATAACCCGGCGCTGGCAGACGACCTGGTTCAGGAAGCGCTGACCAAGGCGCTGAAAAACAGTGGCCAGTTACGCGATCCGAAAACCCTTAAAGCCTGGCTGTACCGGATATTGAGTAACTGCTGGCGCGACCACTTTCGGCGCAGCCGGGACACCGTAGACGTTGACGATGTCATTCTGACGGATAATGACACTCCGGATAGCTGCCATAACCGCCAGCAGATCATCAAGCGGGTGAGAAATGCGATTGCATACCTGCCGATGGGCCAGCGACAGGTCATTACCCTGGTCGACCTGGAAGGCTGCTCGTATATCGAAGTGGCTCAGATTCTGGATGTACCGATCGGTACCGTGATGAGCCGCCTGTCGCGTGCCAGGAAAGCCCTTAAAGAGCGTTTACTCGAAGCTGAAGTCAAGAGCGACTCAAATGTTCACCCTTTGAGGGCGACAACATGAGTAGCAAACACTTTTCTGAGGAGCACCTGAACGCCTTCATCGACGGTGAACTCGATGTTCTGGAAAAGAACGACATCTTCGAGGCGCTGAACAATGACAGCGCTCTCCACCAACAAGCCTGCGAATTGAGACAACTCAGTGAACTGCTGCGTCACGCCTACGAGAGACCGCCGGGAGTCGAAAAGTACCGGAAATCCGACGCCGGCCGCGCAAGTCCATGGGGACGTGCAGCGGCTGCAACGTTGCTGGTCGGACTTGGCGCCACGCTGGGCTGGTTTGGGCATCAGCTTCCGGAACAACGGCTTACTGCCAGTATGGGTGCCATGTACTGGGATGAACACAACGCTTTCCAGAATACCGACCTGAGCCAGGTCACCGCCGGGCAACACAGCAAGAAAATCATCGTACACCTGAACACCTCCAGTGTTGCCAGGTTTGAAATAGCGCTGGATACGGCAGAGCAGCTGATGAAAACCTACGCGGACAGCGATATGGGGGCGGAGATTGAGGTCGTTGCTAACGCCAGCGCTGTCAAAATGCTGCGCACCAGCTACTCACCCTATGCCGATCGGGTGCGCGAGCTGCAGGACCGCTATCTGAACCTTACCTTCCTCGCCTGTAAGGATGCCATGGATCACGTCCGTGAACTCGAAGACCT
>JBDNAP010000313.1:0-4705 GCA_039768325.1 Thiogranum sp. | reverse complement strand
GTGATGGCACATCGTTTAAGCCATGCCTTGTCACGTAGAGGTTTTCACTGGCTGGCACGGATTATTTCCAACCTGGCGCGCTGGCTTACCGGGATTGAAATTCATCCTGGTGCGAAGATCGGGAGGCGCTTTTTTATTGATCACGGGATGGGTGTAGTCATTGGTGAAACCGCCGAGATTGGCGATGATTGCACGCTGTATCACGGTGTTACGCTGGGTGGTACCAGCTGGGAAAAAGGTAAACGCCACCCGACCTTGGGGCGCGATGTTGTCATAGGTGCCGGAGCCAAGGTGCTGGGGCCCATTCGGATTGGAGACGATGTGCGTATTGGCTCAAATTCTGTGGTACTTAAGGATGTTGCCGATGGTGCAACCGTGGTAGGTGTGCCAGGCCGCGTCGTCGGTGGCAGCAAGAGCGGGCAGGACAAACGCCGCGAGGCGATTGCCATGAAAATGGGGTTTGATGCCTACGGCAGCACCAAGGATGCACCTGATCCGGTCGCCAACGCCATCAACAACATGCTGGACCACATCCACATTATGGATAAACGACTGGAGGACATGTGCCAGGGTCTGAAGAGTCTGGGTGTTGATATTGCCGATTTACAGCTGCCTGACCTGGAGGCCTGCGAGCTGGAAAGCGCTTGTAAGACGGAAGCTATTGAAACCGGCGAGGAATCGGAAAAACCTCTAAATTCTCACCGGGATAATTCTTGACTGTTTTACTCAGTTATGGCATTTTGATCTGGTTTTCCGAGAGTTGAATCAGGGCGGGATGGCATGAAATTGACCAGCAAAGGCCGTTATGCGGTCACTGCAATGTTGGACTTGGCGTTACACACCGAAAATGGGCCGGTCACACTGGCGGCAATTTCCGAGCGCCAGGGAATTTCCCTGTCCTATCTGGAACAATTATTCACCCGACTGCGTAAACACGGACTGGTATCCAGTACCCGCGGGCCCGGCGGTGGTTATTCCCTCAGCCGCTCGGCCTCTGAAATACCGGTAGCGGCCGTGGTGACAGCGGTTGATGAGAGTGTTGATGCCACCCGTTGTGGCGGGCGAGGTGATTGCCATGACGGCAGACGCTGCCTGACCCACGATCTCTGGACCGAGTTGAGTGATCAGATTCATATGTTTCTGAGCGAGATTTCGCTTGGGCAACTGGTGGAGCAGGGGCGTGCCAAGCAATCCGCAATGAAAGATGCCGCAAGGCAGGGTATCGCGGTCGACCTCGCGCCAACCCGCAGGGTTGCCGATACAGCCTGATCCGGTGAGGTTATCCCAGTGAAACTGTATCTGGATTACAACGCCAGTACGCCGTTGGACACCCGTGTACTGGAAGCCATGACAGAATGTCTGTCCGGCGTAGCAGGCAATCCATCCAGTAACCATCAGTTTGGTCGTGCTGCGCGTGCCAGGATAGATTTTGCCCGCGAACAGGTCGCGGCCTTGGTAGGTGCGCAGCCCAGCCAGGTGCTGTTTACCAGTGGCGGTACCGAGGCGAATAACCTGGCCGTACACGCTGTCAGCCGCAGAGGGCAAGCTGGAAGACTTGCCGTCAGTGGCATTGAACACCCCTCGGTGCTTGAGCCAGCGAGGAGATTGGCTGCCCAGGGCTGGCAACTGGACCTGATTGAGGCCGATGATCAGTGCCGTGTTACATCCGAGGCGTTGATTGAAAAGCTGCGCCAAGACACCCGCCTGGTGTCGGTGATGGCAGCCAATAATGAAACCGGCGCTATTCAGGATGTCACCGGACTGGCTGAAAGAGCGCGCTCCGTCGGTGCTGTGTTTCATAGTGATGCGATCCAGGCGGCAGGCAAAATGGCGCTGGATTTCGAATCCAGCGGTGTGCAACTCATGACGCTATCGGCACACAAAATCTACGGGCCCAAAGGTGTGGGTGCGTTGATAGTCGATAAATCGCTGGAACTGACGCCGTTGATGGTCGGTGGTGGACAGGAAAGGGGTTTCCGTGCCGGTACCGAGAATGTCGCCGGCATTGTGGGTTTCGGTGTGGCGGCGGAGTTGGCAAAAACGCAGCTGGCAGAGCGTGTTGCCCAAACCCGACGGTGGCGCGATAGCCTGGAAGCGGGATTGACCCGCTACCCGGAGATCAGCGTTTTTGCCGAACACGCCGAACGCTTGCCCAATACGGTTCAGCTGGCCATAGCGGGTATCGATGGCGAGACCCTGCTGATGCAGCTCGACCGGGCCGGTATCGCCGTCTCCAGCGGTTCAGCCTGTTCCAGTGGCGAGACCGGACCCAGTCATGTGTTGATGGCGATGGGGGTGGATGCCGAACTGGCCCGCGGTGCGATACGTGTCAGCCTCGGCGTGGACACCAAGGAAGCGGATATCGATTTCCTGCTGACCGTTCTCGGGCAGCAGGTGGAATGGGTTAAGAAGGCCAGCCGGGCAGCAGGTTGGTAAGACGGTTTTGACTTTTTAGCAGGTGCAACGGATATGAATGTAAAGACACCGATCTATCTCGATTATTCGGCCACCACGCCGGTTGATCCTCGAGTGGCGGAAAGAATGTGTACCTATCTGACCCCGCAGGGGCAATTCGGCAACCCGGCTTCGCGTTCGCACGTGTTCGGCTGGCAGGCTGATGAAGCTGTAGAAGAAGCGCGTCGAAATGTGGCCGCTCTGGTCAATGCTGATCCCAAGGAAATCATCTGGACCAGCGGTGCTACCGAGTCGGATAACCTTGCTATTAAAGGTGCCGCCCACTTCTACAAGAAAAACGGCAAGCACATTGTCACCCTCAAGACCGAACACAAGGCGGTACTTGATTCCTGTCGCCAGCTGGAGCGTGAAGGTTATGAAGTTACCTACCTGGAACCCGAGACCAGTGGTCTGCTGAATCTGGAGAAATTCAAACAGGCCCTGCGTGAAGATACCGTTCTGGTGAGTGTCATGCACGTCAATAACGAAATAGGTGTCATCCAGGATATCGAGGCCATCGGTGAACTTTGCCGCCAGCGTAAGATTATTTTTCATGTGGATGCTGCGCAGAGTGCCGGTAAGGTGCCCATTGATCTGCAGACGCTGAAAGTTGATCTGATGTCATTCTCTGCACACAAGATTTATGGCCCCAAGGGCGTTGGTGCCCTGTATGTGCGCCGCAAACCGCGTGTCCGTCTGGAAGCCCAGATGCACGGTGGTGGCCATGAGCGGGGCCTGCGTTCCGGTACCCTGGCAACGCACCAGCTCGTCGGCATGGGTGAGGCCTTCCGTCTCGCCAGAGAGGAAATGGCCGCTGACAATGCGCGTATCCTGGCTTTGCGTAATCGCCTGCTTGATGGTTTCAAGGATACCGAAGAAGTGTATATAAACGGTGACCTGGATCATCGTATCGCCGGTAATCTGAATATCAGCTTCAATTATGTGGAAGGTGAAAGCCTGATCATGGCACTGAAGGATCTCGCAGTCTCGTCCGGCTCGGCGTGTACCAGTGCCAGTCTGGAGCCGTCGTATGTGCTACGTGCATTGGGGCGCAATGATGAGCTGGCGCACAGCTCCATACGCTTCAGTATTGGTCGTTTTACCACTGAAGAGGAGATCGATTACACTGTTGCTCTGGTAAAGAGTAAAATCGGCAAGTTGCGCGATTTATCGCCCCTGTGGGAAATGTACAAGGACGGTATTGATCTCAATTCTGTACAATGGGCTGCTCACTAACAGGGGGGTACGCATGGCAATTACCTTGACGGATGCAGCAGCGGATCGAGTCAGGTCCTTTCTTCAGAAACGTGGCAAGGGGCTGGGTCTGCGCCTGGGAGTGCGGACATCCGGCTGTTCCGGCATGGCCTACGTCCTGGAGTTTATCGATGAGCTCGATGAAGACGATGTGGTATTCGAAGCTCAGGGCGTGAACGTGGTCATTGACCCGAAGAGCATGGTTTATCTCGACGGCACAGAGCTGGATTTTGTGAAAGAAGGCTTGAATGAAGGTTTCAAGTTCAATAATCCGAACGTCAAAGACGAGTGTGGTTGCGGCGAAAGCTTCAACATTTGAATGCAGGTAACGGAGTTCGGGGGCGGATTTGAATCCGCTTCCATGTTCATTATGTCGTCCATTCTGACGCAAAATCATTTTGAATTGTTTTCATTACCGCAACGCTATGTGCTGGAACGTGCACAGCTGGATGCGCGTTACCGGGACATGCAGCGTAGCGTTCATCCGGACAGATATGCCAGCGCCGGCGATCAGGAAAAGCGCATATCCATGCAGCACACCACGAAAATCAACGAGGCTTATGAGGTCCTGAAAGATCCACTGAAACGTGGGCGTTATATGCTCGAACTGCGTGGTTATACCATTGACGATCAGCAGACCTCCCATCATGATCCTGCTTTCCTGATGCAGCAGATGGAGCTGCGTGAGACGCTCGCCGGGATTCGCGGACAGGATGCCCCTCTGCAGGAACTGGACCGGCTTGCACAAACAGTCCGCAGCCAGTTCCGGGCGCTGGAATCTGAACTGGCCCAGGCGCTTGATGGTGGTAGTGACATCGAACGGGCGGTTACACTGGTGCTGAGAATGCAATTTTTCAAACGTCTTCAAGAGGAAGTGCAGGAGCTGGAAGCGGATCTGGAAGATGAGTTGTATTAACTGACGATAATGGCCTTACTGCAAATTTCAGAACCCGGTCAGACTACCGCACCGCACCAGCACCGGCTGGCTGCCGGTATT
>JBDNAP010000312.1:0-3502 GCA_039768325.1 Thiogranum sp. | reverse complement strand
CTGCCGTCTGCACCGCGCGTATTGACCGAGGCGGCGGCCTGTCGCGTGCTGCTGGTCGGTGAGTCACTGGCAAGTGAAATCAAGGCGGCCGGCGACACCCTCACGGGCATCACACCCGTCGCCCAATACGCCGATATCGCCGACTTCGAGACCCGTGCCGGTGATGCCGGGGCGGACGTACTGGTGATAGAGCGGGCAACGCTGCATGAGGATACCGCTAAACGCGTGATCGATTGGCTAACCCGGGCCAAAGCGGCGCACGCCGTGGTGGTGTACCGCTATGCCTCGATGGAGGCGCTGCGGCGGTTGCCGACCTCGAAATGCTCGGCCTTGCGCGCGCCGATCGATGCGCGCACCCTGCAGGCGCATTGCGCATATCCTTGTCAGCCAATAGCTCGTCAAGCATTCCGTCGGGCAGCTTGGCAAAGGCGGCATCCGTTGGCGCGAACAGGGTGAAGGGGCCCTCTCCGCGCAGTGTGTCGTAAAGATCTTCAGCGACTACGGCTTTGATGAGTGCATTGAAATCTCCGGCTGCGAATGCTGTGACGGTTTATGAGTCCTGCTTGTGACTCAGTCCGCATCTGGCCTACGGGAACCCGTCCATTCACGACGTGGTGCAGGCCAACCGAAGGCGTCGCAGCGAAGTCAATGCGCAACCCGCCGCAGTGCGCGGAACCTGGGTCAAAGCGCTGGCGGCCTTCGAGGGCAGGTTGCACTGGCATTGTCATTTCATCCAGACACTGGAGAGCGAACCACGAATCGAATTCGAGAACCTGCACCGGGCCTGCGACAATCTGCGCGAAGGGGAGTTCGACCCGGAGTCGTTCGAGGCCAGGAGTCGGGCCGCGACCGGCAGTGTTTCTGGCCTGTCGTTTCACGGATTACGAACCGGGTATTCATCACGCGCAGTCGCAGATGCAGGCGGGTACTACCGGTATCAACACCTTCCGGATCTACAACCCGGTCAAGCAGTCGCAGGATCAGGACCCGTCGGGCCGCTTTATCCGGCAATGGATGCCGGAGCTGGCGCGGCTCCCGGACCGCTGGATTCATACACCATGGGAGATGGATAGGGAGACACAACGCAAGAGTCATTGTGTCATCGGCGGCGAAAGCGGCCAGACAGCGGATGGGCGCGCTGCGTCGTGGTGCCGCACGGGCGGAAGGGCAGAAGATTCTGCAAGGTCATGGCAGTCGTAAAGGCGGATTGCGCCTGCGTCCCTGAACGACGCATGGAAAGGAGAACGTAATGAAGATCGTGATAGCGGGCGGTTCCGGCGGTATCGGTGGAGCCTTCGTTGAGAAACTCGCCGGCCGACCGAACGTCGAGACCATCGTTGCAACCTACCATCGCAGCAAGCCGCCTGAAGTCGAACGTCCCAATGTCAGCTGGCATCAGCTTGACGTGACTCACGAACCCGCTATCCACGACTGGGCGGAGCAGATCGGTGAAATCGACTGGTTGATCAACACTGTGGGTATGTTGCATACCTCTGCACAGGGTCCGGAAAAAACCATCCGCCACATCGACCCCGCCTTCTTTATGGAAAGCATGAGCATCAATACCGTGCCCACCTTGTTGTTGGCCAAACACCTGCGTGGCAAATTCCGCCACGGCCGTCCGGCTGTTTTCGCAACGGTCTCTGCAAAGGTCGGCAGCATCGAGGATAACCGCCTGGGTGGCTGGTTCAGTTACCGTGCTTCAAAAGCAGCGCTCAATATGTGCCTTAAAACTCTCTCTATTGAGTGGCGCCGAAGCCTGCCCAATGTTGCAGTTGCTGCCCTGCATCCGGGCACTACGGATACGGCCTTGTCGCGACCTTTTCAACACAGCGTCCCGAGCGGTCAGTTGTTTGCCCCGCTACAAACTGTCAACTACCTGCTTGATGTTCTCGACAAGCTCAAGCCGGCGCAATCAGGGCAGTTCCTCGCTTTTGATGGTGAGCGGTTACCCTGGTAAATGCGCCGGGGAATCGCCGCAATCCGCTCGCCACGTACCACAATGATTCCCTCCGTAAGCGGCTCGCACCCGTACCGTCGAAGATAGTGGCGCCTGTCAGGGCCAGGGGTGCTCCGCTTTCCGCCGTGGCAACCGTTTGCAAAAACACCCGGGTTCAGCGAGAGTCCATGAAAACAAGCAAATGACGTGGCGCATAAAAATACCAACCAGGACAAATATCAGATTCTTTCACAGACCTGATCGCAGCGGCCCTTCCAGCGCCAGCGTGCAAAGCGTGAATAGGCCTGTTCAGCCAGCCAGAATATGCCGGGTAAGGAGACCGCCCATGCCAGCGGTCGGTAGCGCGGCAGGCATCGCCACATCGCAACAAATGCGGCCGCCCCGCTGACCATCCGGCCATCGCTTTCCACGACATGCATGCGCTGCATGGCCTCCCTCAGCGTCAAGCCAAACGCCTGCAGCGATTCAGGATGCGCATGGATATCTATCCAGCAAAGTTGCCTGTCACCGTCTATGCGCCGGTAATGCATGATCTCGCGCCGGCACAAAGGGCAACCGCCGTCATAGAAAACAACCGGTTTCTGCCAGTTCTCACGGTCAGTCATGCAGATTGCTCCGGGCGTTTGCGCTACTCCTCTGCCCGCCTGTTGCTGCCGGGTCGAGCACCTCGCGGAGCGCTTCAATACGTCTGTGGTTGGTACCCAGATCGCTTATTCCCAGCCGTGACGATGAACGCACCTGAATCAGGTCGATGTCCGGGTCAAACTGCAACTGCACGTCGTCTCGAAACCTCATCAGAGGCGTCTTGACAATTGCCTGAATAAAATAGCTGTCGTCAATCACGATGTCCCAGTCGGTCTGACCGGCAATCCAGGTCTTTATCTGCTGCCACTGTCGATTGTTGGCCTTTATGGGGTCGACGGCCTGCAGCCCTTGCCCTGACACGCTGTGCACACAGTTGGGGAGCCAGCCACACGGCGCCAGCGCCGCCTTGTCGGCGGGTTTGTCCGGCGTACTGCTGCAGCCGCCAGTGGCACCAAGGGCCAGGAGAAGTGCGAGAAAACTGGGTTGAGGGCAGGATTTCAAGGGGCTTGTGAACGCGGAGTCGGTTTGCAAGGACGCTAGCGATAACATTGAGGGGGGGGTGAAGCCCCCTTCAATGTATAAATAATGTACAACTAAAGCTTAGCCCTCATCAATGCCTTCATCAACCGGGTTGTTGATGATCTCATGCAGCCGGCTGTCAGGCACAACACTGCTAAGCACTTCATATTGCTCTTCAATTTCCATAATCATTTCATCGATAGCCATGCTTGTCTCCTGGTCTGTGTAACCGCAGAGGTGTTTTTCACTTAATTAAGGGTTAAACTTAGAATAGTTTACAAGTTCTGTCAAGTATCAATATTGTACAAAAAATGAGGGCCCAGGTGCCCCTGAACCCGACTCCTATGCGATTATTCAAAGACCCTGTATTTCTGGCGCTGGTAGGCATTCTCGCGACATTGCTGCTGCTGTTCATTGTCGGTGTGATTCCCTACCCGT
>JBDNAP010000311.1:0-3516 GCA_039768325.1 Thiogranum sp. | reverse complement strand
TCTGAATCACCCTTTATTTCGCGAATGAGCGGATAGAGGTGCTCGGTCTCATCCTGAATACGTTTCAGAATGAGGTCAAACATCTTGCCGGTATCTGCATAGAATTCGTCATGGTTATCGAAATGCAGTGCTTGTTTGCGTTTTTCACACCAGGTTTTCTTGTACTTGGCGAAGATACGCCTGATTTCCTGTGACCCACTCATAAACATGCGCGCCGTATTGTTTACCTTGGTGTCCGAGTTCGAAAGCAGGTCCGTATAGGTATGGTCGACCATATCCAGATGGGCCTTGATCCTGTCGCCATAGCGGTAAAAAAGTTCACAGCAGATATTGGTATCACACATCAGCCTGTCGGCCAGCAGGAAGGAAAGCACATTGGTCAGTTCGGTGATTTCATGGTTCTGTGTATTCAATTCGTCAAAAGTAATCATTATCAGCACTCCATCGATTTATTGTCTCGTCGGGTATGCCCCTAATCCCCAACCTTTATATCAGATTAGAATCCTTACCCGGGCGTGTCAATGCTCGGGGAATAGAAAACGATTCTGAAATACATTTCACTGCATGCCGTCACAAAAAGCCTGTTATTTTGTCAGGTCCTGCTGACTTGCAGGCGTCCCCGGCGATCAATTCCGGCCGGCAGCCGCGGCCAGTAATCGGTACCCCGGGAGCGCTTAACATTCCAGCGGCTAAAGCCGGTGGCTGGGGGGGTTACGGCTAAAAACAGATTCCCTGGCGGGAAGCTTAAACATATCTAACACATTGTATATCCTGGATAATAAAATAAAGCGCCGGGCGGTCAAGCGCAGAGACTAGGGCTGTGTTTGCGATCGTTCAGTCATGAACGTGGCGAATACAGTGCACGCTGAACAGTTTATCGTCATCGGTCCATACCTTTTCCGACACAAATCCCGCCTTCGCGGCCAGCGCCAGGAATTCCTGGACGCTGTATTTATAGGAATTTTCGGTATGAATAGTTTCCCCCGTGGCAAACTCGAACAGGTGACCGGCGACAGTGACGGCTTGCACCTGCTCGCTCACCAGGTGCATTTCGACACGACCTTCCGCTTCATTGTAAAAGGCATGGTGTGTAAACGCCTGTACATCAAAATCAGCGTCAAGCTCCCGGTTGATACGGTGCAGCATATTCAGGTTAAAAGCAGCGGTCAGCTGCTGACTGTCGTTATACGCCGCGCGCAACAGCTCGGCGTCTTTCTTCAGGTCCACGCCAATCAGCATCCTGCCCCCCTTTTCCAGGTGCTGCGCCATCCGCCGTAATAGAGCGACAGCCCTGGATGGCTCGAAGTTACCGATACTGGACCCCGGATAGAAAAGCACCCGGGACAGATGGTCCGGGCAACAGGGCAAATCGAAATCCGCCGTGTAATCGGCGCAGACAGCGTGGATCTCCAGCGCCGGATAATCGGCCACCAACGCCTTGGCCGAACCCAGAAGATGTTCCCTGGAAATATCCACCGGCATATAAATCGAAGGCTTGAGCGCATCCAGCAGGACGCGAATCTTTTTACTGCTGCCACTGCCCAGTTCCAGCAGCAGGCAATCCTGGCCGAGCAAATCCGCGATGCTTTCACCGTGTTCCTGCAGGATGCCGATTTCGGTACGCGTCGGATAGTACTCGGGAAGCTCGGTGATGGCGTCGAATAACTCTGACCCGTGCTGGTCATAGAAAAATTTGGGTGAGAGTTGTTTGGGTGTCTGGGAGAGTCCACTTAGAACTTCGACCCTGAAGTCGGCCCTGCGCGGGTGGAAATCATGGAAATGCAGTGTCGACGATACTTGACGTTCAATGCTCATACACACCTGCTCATCCACCATGACCAGGAATCATTAATGAATTCATGGTATCTAACTATTTCAAGATTTGCTGGGCTCGCCGAGTGCCCAATGAATCGATAACAAGCTACGTCGTGACAGTACACTAGGCCCCTACGTCCAGGTCGGTATCACCACCCTTCGAGATATCACCCTTTACCTGGGCCAGTTGTGAACTCCCGGCAGGTGCTGGCTTTGTCAGTTGAGGTGCAGTGGTGTCTGGTAGTGCGTTGTAAACGTGTACGTCCCGCTGCGGGAAAGGAATGGAGACACCTTCCTTGTCAAAGCGCTGCTTCACACTACGCGTCAGGTCCCAGTAGACTGCCCAGTAATCGGCCGTCTTGCACCACGGACGGCATACAAAGTTGACCGAAGAGTCCGCCAGTTCGTGGATGCTGATGACCGGCTCGGGATCTTTCAGTACCAGCGGGTGTTCACTGACAAGTTCTTCCAGGATGGCTTGTGTTTTTTCGATGTCATCGTCGTAACCAATGCCGAATATAAGGTCGACACGGCGGGTACTGGTACCGGTAACATTGGTGATGGAATCAGACCAGACGTTGTTATTGGGGATGATCACGGCCTTGTTGTCCGGTGTGAGGACCAGCACGGACAGCAGGTTCATCGATTCCACCTTGCCGAGCACGCCGCCGACTTCGACCAGGTCGCCGATATCAAACGGCTTGAAAACCATGACCAGGATACCACTGGCAAAATTGCCCAGCGAATCCTGCAGGGCAAAAGCGATGACAAAGCCCGCTGCACCAATGACCGCCAGCAGTGGTCCGACGTTGATCTCCAGTGCTGCCAGACCGATGAGTACGCCGACGGCCAGCACCAGGCGCCGTACCGACACCACGAGGAAATCTCCCAGCAGTTGGGACGTCTGCCGGGTTTTGGCCATGAGCCGTTCGACCGCCTTGGAGAGCAGGCGTGCAATGAACATGAATACCAGCACGATCGTGACAAACAGGACAAGATTCTTCAACCAGCGCAGACCGCCTTCATCGGAAAGCAGCCAGCCACCGATGGTTTTCAGGGTGGCCTCCATATCGGTGACATCGACCGCGATGCCGGATACGGCAGCCACATACTGACGATATTCTTCGAGTTCCTCGACAGGGCCGCCCTTCTTTTCATAGGCAGCGATAACGGTGTTCGTCCGGTCTATCAGCGCCGTCTGCTGAGCTCTCAGCTCGGTCAGATACTCCAGAAGATTGTCGCGGTCCCGGTTTCTTTCCTCGACAGCCGCATCAATTTTTTCCTTGGTCTTGTCAATCGCCTCCTGCGGCTGACCTTTGTTGGCTTTCTTGTCGGGCTCAGGTTTTTCTTCCGCTTTTCCGGCAGCCGCTTCGGCCTTTTTCCTTGCTTTCGCCTTTTTCGCCGCCAGAGAGATGATCTTCTGAATCTCGGCGTCGCTTTTTACCTTACTGACAGTTGCCTTGGCTTCTGTTTTGGCTTCTTCGAGTACCCTCTTTGCCTCCTCGACACTTAAACCGGCCTTGTCATCAGCCGAGGGTTCTGCAGTCGACTTTTGGGCTTTATCAAGTTGAACGAACGCATCTTCAAGTTTCTCGGCGGCGGTAATCTCTTTCTTTTTGTACTTCACCGCAATATCCGCCGCGCTGATTTCCGACACCTTGCCTTCCAGGAGCTTCATCCAGGCATCGGCTTCCACCTTGA
>JBDNAP010000310.1:0-3124 GCA_039768325.1 Thiogranum sp. | reverse complement strand
GGCTCCCTTCCTGCCAAGGCAGGCAGTATCCTCGAAGCCATCTTGTACAGGGGTGAACTGCCACGCGGCGAAATTGCTGGTATTCTTGGTGCGAGCGATCGCCATGCACGGCGGGTAGTTGGCAGCTTGAGCGAACGCGGCGTGATTGTATCGGAAAGCACGCGCGCGCCCTTACGCCTCACCTTCCCAGCCAAACTGGCACCGCGCTGGATGCCGGGGCTGTTTCCTGAGCAACGCGACTAAACTCTCTAACTATATATTTTAATTGAATAAAAAATAAATATTTTGTCCAATACTTTTGCCCTATGTGACGTTATATGCCCTTTTTTTGGGGTTGTTTGGTCTCTTTTATTGGACAGCAACCCCGCCCCAAAACAGTGTGATTATGAATTCGCCACGTACAGGTTGACCGACCGACGCACCTACCTCATAATCTTACCAGTAAGATTATGAGGTAGCCCGCAATGTCAGAACTCGCCACAACCAAGATGTCGTCGAAAGGCCAGGTCGTTATTCCCGAGGATATCCGCAAACGAATGGGACTTGAGGCCGGCTCGCAATTTGTCGTTGTCGCCGGGAAGGACGCTATCATATTGAAGACCATTTCTCCGCCATCGATGGATGAATTTGACGAGTTAATCAAGAATGCCCGGCGCCAGGCGCGCAAAGCCGGTATGAAACGATCAGACATCAAAGACGCCGTCGCTGAGGTGCGCGGTCGTCGGTGAAGGTCGTACTCGATACGAACGTACTGATCTCGGGTATCTATTTTGGCGGTATTCCGGGAAAAATACTCCAAGCCTGGGGTACCCGCCGTTTTCAGCTGTTGGTGTCTACTGAAATCCTTCAGGAATACTTGAATGTCGCAGAACGTCTGGCAGATCGATATGCCGGTGTTGAATACGAGAGCATCCTCGGTCTGATCATTCAAAACGCAGAGCTTGTACAACCTTCGGACTTGCCAGAACCCGTTAGCACAGATCCGGACGACGATAAATTTCTAGCCTGCGCAATAGCAGGCGACTCCACTACCATCGTCAGCGGAGATAGCGATTTAATTAACGTATCTGGGTACTGCGGTATAAAGGTCTTAACGCCAAAGGCGTTCGTCTCTGAACGTCTCGATCAATCCGGTTAGAACCTTTTTCAAAATAGTCTTGGCATGATGGCATGGATGCCAACTGGGTAAAGCCGAGAAAATTCTCTGCATAATATCCACAACGCACCACACGGGAAAGGTTGTATGCCATGCGTCATTGCGCGGACAGATTATCCGTAATATTTATCATACGGTTCGTTCGTATATTTGCACCATAGTGCGTCCAGCGAAGGCTGGCGTGTTCAGCGGGAGTGAGTCCCGCCGGGGTAGAAGTCAGCGCCCCGTAGCTTGAGTCACACTGGTGGAGGAAACGAAGCTGGTGAAGCTGACTGACAAAGCCATCGTCAGGATGGTGAGCGAGTCACCGGGCCGTAACGCGAGTGAACCCACAGGTGGCCCCGATAAAATTAATCCTGGAGGCCGAGCTCTCTATGGTGGAGCGAAGGCAGCAGGGTGCGTCGCAGACTGACTGTTGAGGCGCATCCCTCCGGCGGGGTGGTAGGGACAGCACGGTGACAAGGGCAGGCTAAGCAACTGGAGAAGCCGTCCTCGCCCCAGGCAGAAATGGCTGGAGCAAGTAGGCCGTATAACCGGTTTTCCCGGGAAATCGGCCGAAGGCGAGACGGTGGCGGCGAGGTTCGTAGTAGTGATGAAGCGGGGTAACACCCGTGGAGCGAAGGGGCCTTACTGCACATCATGCTTTCAACAACACGAGAGGCAGCGGTGAGATGATAAAGACACCGATCAGTCT
The DNA here is from genome assembly GCA_039768325.1 of Thiogranum sp. Classification (GTDB taxonomy): domain Bacteria; phylum Pseudomonadota; class Gammaproteobacteria; order DSM-19610; family DSM-19610; genus Thiogranum. The sequence goes on along the minus strand of JBDNAP010000310.1, from coordinate 1,274 downwards.
GCAGGATCTGAGGAGAAAGCTTTACGTCAAGGCGAAGGCTGAACCGTCTTGGCGCTTTTGGGGTTTATATGTTCATGTGTGCAAGCACGAAACGCTCTATGAAGCCTATTGGCTGGCCAAGGAGAATAATGGCGCCCCCGGCATTGATGGGGTCTCATTTAAGGACATCGAGGTCGACGGTGTAGAGCGGTTTGTCGAGCAACTCCATCAGGAGCTGGTCGAGCGAACATATCGACCCCAGCGGCTACGGAAAGTGGCGATACCAAAAGGCGGCGGCGGTAGCCGCGGTCTTTCGATTCCTGAGTCATTCACTGGTGTTGGACAAGGTGGCTCAACGGGTTGACGACGATGCCATACTGGGCTTGCTGAAACTGATGCTCAAGGCATCGGGCAAGCGCGGGGTCGCTCAGGGCGGTGTTATTTCGCCGTTGCTCAGTAACTTATACCTAACGGAAGTGGATAAGATGCTGGAGCGGATGAAACGGATCACGGTCCGTGGGTCCTGGGCGGTGATGGAGTGGACACGTTTTGCTGACGATCTGGTGGTGCTGATTGATGGACATCCACGTCAGCGTGGATTACGCAGTGTGGTGGAACAACGCCTGCGCAGGGAACTGGCCAAACTTCGATTGGAGGTCAACGAGGACAAGACCCGTCGGGTGGATTTGACCCAGGGTCAATGCTTTGCGTTTTTGGGGTTTGTCTTTCGCCGCATACGCAGCCGACAAGGACGCTGGATGCCGCTGCGAATCCCCCAGATCAAGAAGCGTACTGCGTTACTGCGCAAATTGAAGCTTATCTTCCGTCGCTTTGTGTCCCAACCTGTCGAATGGGTGATCGAGCAGATCAATCCGATTCTACGCGGCTGGGTAAACTACTTTGCGTTCGGGCACTCAAGCCGGTGTTTTGCGTACGTGCGTCAGTGGGTGGAAAAGAAGATTCGGCGTCACCTGGCCCGCAGCAGCAAGCGCCAGGGCTTTGGCTGGAAACGGTGGAGTAGGCAGTGGCTGTACGACACGCTTGGGCTATTTGATGCCTATCGCGTGTCCTATCGATCAGCATCACCGAAAGCGCGCCCAGCTCATGAGGTCCCATAAACTTTGGTGTGAAGTGTGCCAGGTGCGCGCAGTGCGCGGGAAATCCGCTTGCTGCATGCGATGAGGTGGGGACTGGAAACGGGATTACGGTGAACCCTACGCGGACACGAAGGAGGAAACTCCGGATACAGACAAGGCCCACCTAGTGGCTTACCGCGCCAGTCCTGGACCCTACCG
>JBDNAP010000309.1:0-3624 GCA_039768325.1 Thiogranum sp. | reverse complement strand
GAGCTGCTCCTAGTACGAGAGGACCGGAGTGGACGTACCTCTGGTGTTCCGGTTGTCACGCCAGTGGCATTGCCGGGTAGCTATGTACGGACGGGATAACCGCTGAAAGCATCTAAGCGGGAAGCCCCCCCTAAGATGAGGTCTCACTGGACCCTTGAGGTCCCTGAAGGGCCGTGGAAGACTACCACGTTGATAGGCTGGGTGTGGAAGTGCAGTAATGCGCGAAGCTAACCAGTACTAATTGCCCGTGAGGCTTGACCATATAACACCCAAACAATCTGGGTGGTGGTTTAAGTTGCAACAACCCAATCTTTAACAACTTTCCGAATTAGCAAGAAAGGAGAAGAAAAATGGGGTCAGAGACGAATTTTCTGATATCCAGATTCTTCTTAAATGGCGCATTATCAGAAAATTCGTCTCTGACCCCATTTTTCCTTTCTTCTGACCAGTTTGCCTGGCGGCTATAGCGAGTGTGAACCACCCGATCCCATTCCGAACTCGGAAGTGAAACCGCTCTGCGCCGATGATAGTGTGGGAGATCCCATGTGAAAGTAGGACACTGCCAGGCTTTTAATAGTAAGCCCCTGATCTTTGGTCAGGGGTTTTTTTTTAACTCCCGGTATAGCGGCCTTTTGCCCAACACCAGCATCTGAAAATTGCTGCTTCTTTTCTCTTTCTCGCAGATCAGTCAGCAACCCGATCACCCCATTGCAGCAGACCAGCCTGCAAACAGCATTGCTGAAGTGGAACAGACGGAAATGCTGCCAGTCAAACTCTACAAGCACTGGTGTGCCTATATAGACAGGCTTGAGCGCTTATCCGGCGGGCCGGCACCTGTTCGATGTTCAGCAGCATGGCTATGCTAAACTGCCGCGATGTCAACACGCTATCGTCTTATTGAGCTGCTCGCTGATGGCCAGTTTCGATCAGGGGAATGGCTTGGCCGGCAACTGGGTATCAGTCGGTCTGCTGTTTGGAAACATATGCGCGTGTTTTCTGATTTCGGACTTGATATACATGCGGTTCCCGGACAAGGTTATCGTTTATTCACGCCGTTTCAACCATTGAGCGCAGATTTGATGCGTCTCCCACTCAGCGAATCCGTAAGTTCCCGTCTGGGCAGTCTGGAAGTGTTACACGAAATTGATTCCACCAGTGAATACCTGAAGCGGACAAGAACTCAGAACAATGCGAATAGTATCCGGGTTTGCGCGGCGGAGCGGCAGAGTTCGGGGCGCGGCAGGCGGGGAAGACGCTGGGTTTCCCCGTATGGGGCCAATTTATATCTGTCATTGGCCGTGCAGCTAGGTAAAGCAGCTTTGCGTTCAGGTGGCTTAAGTCTTGCCGCGGCCATTGCGGTACTGCGGGCCTTACAGGACTGTGAAATTCGTGGTGTCGGGGTGAAATGGCCCAACGACATTTTCTACCAGGGGCGAAAAATCGCAGGTATTCTTCTGGACCTTTCCGGTGAAAGCAGTGGCCCTTTCTATGTGGTATTGGGAATCGGCATTAATTTGAAGATGCCTGAGAGTGCTGCCCGGGAGATCGATCAGCCATGGGCGGATATTTCACAAACCGGGGTTAAGGTTGATCGTAATCATTTGGCGGGAACAATTCTGGAGGCATTGGTGCAAGCGATTGATACTTTTGGTGAGAAAGGACTGGAGGCATTTATTCCCGAGTGGAATCAGTTTGATATGCTCTCAGGCCGTGCTGTTGAGTTGCATTATGACGAAGAACCGATGATTACAGGTATTGCACGTGGTATCGATGCAAGTGGCGCTCTTCTGATAGAGGAAAATGGTGTTACCAGACATTTCAATGCTGGTGAAGTCAGCGTTAGGGTTGCCTGATGAATCTTCTGATTGATATCGGAAACACCCGAATCAAGTGGGCTGTGCAGGATTCAGCTGGCTGGAAAACAGGCGAGCCCCTGACCCGCCAGCAGAGAGTTTTTAAGGATCTGGCGCGGCCAGCCTGGAAAGAACTGGATAGCCCGGATCGGGTTATTGTTTCCAGTGTGGCCGGCGAGGACTATCGGAAGTCGGTGCGGACCTGGGTTAAAAGACGCTGGAAAGTCATCCCGGAATTTCTGTGTGCAGAAGCTCAGCAGTGCGGTGTCAGCAACGCATATTCCGCACCCGAGCGTTTAGGCTCCGATCGCTGGGCCAACCTGCTGGCCGTCCATAATCACTACAAAGGACCCGCTGTAGTGATCGATTGTGGAACGGCAATAACCATTGATGCCATTGACGGGGACGGTACCCATCTGGGTGGTTTGATTGTACCCGGTATGGACTTGATGACCACCGCATTGACCGCGGGTGCAGCTGGCGTCCAAAGTCAGGAAAAAGACAGGCAGGAGGTTTCTCTGCTCGGTCGCAGTACAGAGGCGGCTGTTTCCGGTGGTGTATTATATGCAACGGTCTCGTTGATTGATCGTGTATCTCTGGATCTGAAAGTGGAACTAGGCGATGCTGCGACCATAATTCTAACCGGAGGAGATGCGATCCGTATTCTGCCCTTACTAAGCAGTAAGCCGGATTATGATCCTGAACTGGTCTTAAAAGGACTTGCCGTATTTGCGGAGGAGACCGCTTCGTGCGTTACCTAGCTTATTTACTGGTGCTTGCCAATCTGGCCTATTTTTCCTGGTATCAGTATTCACCTGCACAGAAACCCGCTGAAACACCGCCTGCGCCCGTACCGCCGGGTATCAATCAACTGGTTTTGTTGTCTGAGCGGGCTGTTGCAGAACCCCCCGCCGAAGCGGAGCAGATCGAGACGGTTAAGGAGAGTATTGATGCCGCAGAGCATCTTGCTGCATCAGCCAGACAAACAGAAACAAAGGATGATATCGAGCAGGCGAACGCGGGCGCTGCTGTTACCCCGGACCGGGAAGTGGACCCCGAACCGGTTGAAGTTGCACCAGAACCTGTGTGCCATACTGTCGGTCCACTAGCTGATAACGGTGACGTTATTTCGATCTCAAAAAAGCTGTCCCGGCATGGATTCCAGCTAAATATGCGTAGCGATAAGCGGCGCGTACCTGCAGGCTACTGGGTCTATATGCCGACTATGCCAGCGGCTAAGGCACGGAGTATCGTTGCCGACCTGGACGCCCAAGGCATGAAGGATTACTTTATAGGCAGGGAGAACCATATTTCGCTGGGTATATTTTCGACTGAGAAAAAGGCCCGCAAGCGTCTGAACCGCGTGAAAGAATTAGGATACGATGCGAAACTGGGACAGCGGTACCGGAACCGCGCAATGCACTGGCTGGATGTTGAAGAGGGTGATTTACCGTTGCTGGGTTCGCAGGTCTGGGAGGAAATCCAGGCGCAGCATACGGATATTGGCGTACAGCAGGTAAGTTGCGCCAGACTGGATCCCTGATTGCGGCAGGCGGGCGGCTCGCATACAATAGCTGCCTCGTAAAATTGCACTAATGCCGGTGTAGCTCAGTTGGTAGAGCGCCTCACTTGTAATGAGGATGTCGTGGGTTCAACTCCTATCACCGGCTCCATAAAGTCGAGGGCTTGCGGAATCAGCAGGCCCTCTTTTCCGGACTCGGGACTGACGGGCCACACAATTTCGACCACGCCCGCTATCCGTTTTATAGAT
>JBDNAP010000308.1:0-2727 GCA_039768325.1 Thiogranum sp. | reverse complement strand
CCTTGCGCCGTGCGGCGTTCAGCAAGCCTGAGGGCAAAGTCCGACAGCCGTTCGGTACCTTTGCGCGTAATCACCATCGTGTCGCGGGCTTCATCGTCGCCGACCATTTCGCAGGCACCGCGAGAGGCAAACAGTCCTTCGGTGTTTTCACGGATAAGCACGAAATCAAGTTGTGCTGCACGCGGGTCTTTCAGCGGCACCGGAGAACCGGGAAACGTTTCAACCGGTCGCACACCGGCATAAAGATCAAAGATTTCACGCAACTCAATCTGTGGTGTGATTTCGCGGCCGTCTTCATACCTGATATCAGGCAGGCCCATGGCGCCCAGCAGCATGACGTCGGCCGCCTCTGCTTTTTTCACCACGTCGTCAGGCAGTGCGACACCGGTGTCCCCGAACACGCCAGCACCGGCCTCAAGGGTCTCGTAGGTGAACGAGAACCCGCCCGAGCGGGCCGCCAGCACGTCCAGACACTCAAGGCACGGCTCCATGACCTCGCGGCCAATGCCGTCACCGGGAAGAACTGCAACATGGATGGAATTCGATGTGGTCATTGAAGAGGTCCTGTGTGAGAAAAAACGCGATCGAACCGGCGTACCGATTTGGCCGCCACAAGCTCGGAGGTGGTTTCTGAAAATGCCAGGTAGTGCGGTGCCTCCATATGCAGAGCGAACGCTGCCTCATCCTGGTAGGCTTCGTACAGGAACACAACGTCTTCACTGTCATCGTGTTCGATGCAAACATCGAACACGAGACAGCCCGGTTCATTGGAAAGTGACTTTTCAGCCTGTATCAGCATGAGCGGCATAAACGCATTCAGCATATCCGGCTTCAGGCGAAATTCCGCCGTAACAACAAACATGAACTTCAAGCCCCGACACTCGGATTAATCTACTGGTGTCGAGGTTTTGGCACACCGGCACTGATGCATACCAGTGAAAAAAGCTTTGCGCTCGGGTAAAACTGGCTTGTGTCTGCCTGGGGAAAAGCCATGACGGTGCTTGAACACCATCCCGGCACAGCTTACACAACTGGTTACTTCCGGTTTCCCATCACCAGGCGATAGGGTGGCTTTACAGGAATACCCGATCAGATGCCTCAATACTGTGTTCACGGTCTCTTGCTCAATTCAGGTTTCGATATCCCTGAACTGCCTGCCAGTCAGGCGCAGCAGGTCCTTGATGATACGCCGGTTGAGATGGTGATGGGCGACCTGCCCGCTGCAATCGACCACCATACCGTCACCAGGGACGGCTACCTGCTTGGTGACAACGAAATCATGATCGCACTGGACAACGGCATTCGATGCCTCATTGAGGCAGGAAATCGTATCAATATAGATCCCGGCGGTACGCACAACGAACCCGCAGCCCGTCTGTTTGCTCTTTCAGCCGGCCTCGGCTGCCTGTTGCATCAGCGCAACTACCTTCCACTGCATTGCGCAGCCGTGGATACGGTAAAGGGCTGTGTGGCGTTTTGCGGCAATGCCGGTGACGGCAAGTCCACCCTTGCTGCAAGTTTTCAGACGGCGGGTTTCAACCTGTTCAGCGACGACAGACTGACCGTTCATGCCACTGCAGAACATCCTTATCTGGCAGCCCCGTCGATACCGGCTTTGCATCTGTATGAACAATCCGGCGAAATGGCCGGCCTCGGTGATGATCACCTGGCGGTGGATTCATACCGGTTCGGCAAGCACGTTCATCTGGTGCCTCAAGCCTACAGCAAACATCCCAGCCCGATGGCCGGATTGTACTTTACCGACTGGCACGAGGACGAAACCGCTGAACCGGTCATAACGCCCATGGGCCAGCTTAATGCCATGATGCGGCTGAGGCGGGATGTGTCCCTCACCCATCTGATCGAACCCTTAGGCCGGGAACAGCAATTCATGACATGGGCAGCAGGCCTTTGTGGCAGCGTACCAGCGTTCCATCTGGTCAGGCCGCGCAACAAAGATCGTCATGAACACTGCATGAGCTTGATTATTTCACACGTCCGGGACACTTTCGGCACATGAGCCAGCAAAATATCAAATCTGACAGTATTCTGATTCGCACCAGCCAGTTGCCAGCGGCTGAACTCGGTCCCGATGATACCGTGCTGCTGGATGCCGAACGCGGTGTCTATTACGGACTTGAAGGCCCGGCCCGCCAGATATGGGAGAAGCTGGGCGAAGAGACCACCCTTGACGATATTTGCAGCTCCTTGATCAAGGAATATGATGTCGAGCGGGACCAGTGTGAAAGCGACACCCGCGCATTTCTGGGCGAGCTGATTGAGAACGGCCTTGTCAAAGTCCGTTGACGGCATCTGGCAACGCGCAGGTCGCCTGTCGGCGAGGCACTGGAAAGCCCTGTTGACTGCGGTATGGCTGTTGGCCAGGGCACGATACGAACATCACCGCAAGCCCATAACGGCCGTGCTGGAGCGCTTTGAAGCGACCCGTTCCCGACCCGCCGCAAAACCCGTGGAAACCCAACTAATCGGATGGGCAATAAATTCAGCAGCCGCCCGGGTGCCATGGCGGTCGGATTGCCTGCTGCAGGCAATGGCAGGGTCAATGTGGCTGAACCGGATTGAACGCAGCTACAAGCTGAACATCGGTGTCCGGAAAAATGCTGCAGGCGGACTTGAAGCACATGCCTGGCTGACAAGTGGCGACCTTGTCGTCACCGGCAACCTGCCTGATTTGAAGGAGTTTTCACCCATGCCACTCGAAAACGG
>JBDNAP010000004.1:0-7552 GCA_039768325.1 Thiogranum sp. | reverse complement strand
CCGCATCCAGCAGCCCGCGCACGGTGGAGCGGTTTTCCTGCAGGTCGGTCATATAGGGGCGGTTGACCAGAGCGTAGACGATGAGCACCGGAATGCGGTTCTGCACCTTCTGTGCCGGTGGCTGGAAGCGGTAGAGGACCATCTTGTCCTCGTGATAGACGGGCTCTTTCGGAGTGACACCGGTCGGAATGTCGCCGACCTCCATCAGGTTCTGCAGGCCGTGGCCGAGTTTCTGGCTGAAGTTGGTGAGTTCCTCAAGCGCTTGATCGGGGCGGATCTGAACGGGAATCATATGCGCTGCTCCTTATCTCTTCTGTGTTGTCTTGCGGGCGGTGGTCTTCTTCGCTGAGCGTTTCTTTGGCGCAACGGACTTGGCTGGCGTCGTCTTTTTCGTAGCCGTCTTGCGGGTCGGTGCCTTTTTGCGGGTGGTCCTGGCGGTTTGCGCCGTGGATGATCCACGCAGTTCATCGCGCAGCTGCTCGACCTCGTTACGCAGCGCGCGTAAGTCTCGGCGTGTCTCGTGATGCCGCCGGTGGAGCGTGTTGATCTCGCGGTGCGTGGGCATGTTCATGGATTCGAGCATTTCGTCCACCAGCAGCGAGCCATGGTGCTTGACGGCCATCAGCGCGTTGACCATTTCACCGTACATCTCCGAGTATTCGTCGGTCATGGCAAAGTCGCCGTAGACCTCTTCGCAGGCGTCGACCCAGAGGTCATAGAATGCGCGCAGGCTGGAGACGGGCCCATCCGACGCGGTGGTCTCGGCGAGTTTTTCCTGGAAGCGATCCGTGGACTTTACGCCGACCTTTGACAGCGCGATAGCGTAGTCCTGCATGGCCTTCTGGTAATCGAGCACCAGGCGGGCCAGGTGCTGGTATTGCTCCTGCGACTCGCGCGAGTAACCCACGCCGGGCATGGACAGAAAGCGGTCCAGGTGCTCGCGCATATCGCCGGCCATGGCGTCGGCGCCCTCGGGGTGGAGGGCCTTCAGAAAATCGCCTGGAAATGGTGAGAACGAGGACATCGTGCGTTGCCAGGTATCCAGCGGCATGTCCCAGAAGGACATGAAATCGCGCATGTGCGGGTCCTGCTGTGCCCCCAGCGATGCGCCCCACGCGTCGCAGGCCTTGCGCATCTGGTCCAGCCAGTCGCTGACGGCATCACCGGCCTTCTGATTGTTACCCGGCATTCCCGCCACGCGCTCGGCCATGCTGAAGTAGGACTTGCCCATACCGATGAGCTTGTCGAAGAAATCCTGCAGCGGCGGGGGGGAGCCGCCGGCCATCGGCGACACCGCCTTCCACCACTGCTCCAGCGCGCTGACCCAGGGGTTGTCGGGAGCCTGGCTGGCGGTCGCCGCGCCGCCGACCTGCCGTGTCATGTCCATCCAGGCGTCCCAGTATTTGCGCTGGGCATCGAGCCAGGATTCCGGGGAAAAGGGGTTCGAGTCAGTCATCCGGGTTACCTCCTGTTTATGGGTCTCGTGTCGCGGGCCGCTTTCACCCGGAGCTTTTAAGTCCTCTGTCACCTATGCTAGCATGGATTTTGTGCGGTGCAACATAAATGCATGCCGGGCCAGCAGAGCGTGGCCATGGCTGTGGAATGAATCTGCATTCGACAGGAGGAGAACAAGCGATGTGGCACTGCTCAGCACAATCTTGCTGACCGATATCATCCGATACGACGACGCGGCTGTGTATGAGTTGTTTCACCGTGCTCTGGACCAGAGCAGGCGCACGTTCAGCAGGCAGCAGCAGTTCTTACAGGAATATTGCTGCATTGCACAAAAAAGACTTGACACGCCGCTCCCGATAGCCTATTGTGCATTGCAACATTGCTGCGGTGCAGCAAAGGACTTTCGAGACAACATAAACCATGAGGATCACACCATGCAGAAGGAAATATTAAATAATATCAATGAATTAGGTCAGACCGCGTTTGAGGCAGCCCGGCGTATAGGCGAAGTTAATCTGCGCGCTGGCGAGAAACTGCTGGAGCAGCAGCTGGCGCTCACCAGTACCCTGTTGGAAACCGGCGCCAGGAACCTGGAACTGATGAGCCAGGCCAAAACCCCGCAGGAGGTGCTCAATGGCCAGGCGAAGCTGGTGCAGGCCTGTGGCGAGCAGTGGCTGAACAGCTGTCGTGGCACCGCCGAGATCTTCGCCGAGGCGCGCGATGTCGCCGGAGAGCTTATCGAAGAAAACGTCAAGGTCGCCCGCGAGAACGTCAAGCGGGCAACCACCAGCAAGGCCGCTTAGGCAGAACTCTCTTCACACAGTGGCCAGGCAGGAGTCCTTCGGGGCTCCGGCCTTTTTCGTTTTTGAGGTATGCTGGGTAATTTGAACAGAGTCCCTATGGCAGCCAAGCATCGCACCGTCTTCTTCATCTCCGATCAGACCGCGATTACCTCCGAGGTGCTGGGGCAGAGTCTGCTGACCCAGTTCGATGGTATTGATTTTCGACGCACCATCCTGCCGTTTATCAACAACAGGGAGCGGGCGGAGGCAGCGCGGGAGCAGATCAATGGCTGTTGCCGGGAAGAAGGTGAGCGGCCGATCATCTTCTGCACCTTCACGGACCCGGAGATCCGCTGCATCGTGGAAACGAGCGAAAGCATATGCTTCGATTTCTTCGATACCTTTATCTCGCCACTGGAACAGGCGCTGGAGATAACCTCGTCCCATGCCATGGGGCTTACCCATGGTCTGGTGGATCCGAATAGCTATCATTCACGAATCAACACGGTGAACTTTGCCCTGTTCAACGACGATGGCGCCAATCTCAATCAGTATCCACGTGCAGACGTCATCCTGATCGGCGTATCCCGATCAGGTAAGACGCCCACCTGTCTCTACCTGGCGTTGCAGTTCGGTATCAACGCCGCCAACTACCCGCTAACAGAGGATGACCTGGATTCGCCCAGGCTGCCAGGCGCGCTAAAGCCCTTCAAGGAAAAACTTTTTGGCCTGACAATCAGTCCCGAGTATCTGCAACGTATTCGTGAGGAACGCCGTCCGGCCAGCCGCTACGCTTCTCTGCAACAATGTCGCAGGGAGATCGAGATGCTCGAGGAACTGTATTTCACGGAAAAAATCCCTTTCCTGAACACCACCACAGTGTCCATAGAGGAGATGGCGGCCACCATCCTGCAGGAGACCGGTTTGCATCGCCGGTTGTTCTGATCCGGCAACGCGGACGTGCGGATCTGTGATGACTATTAACTTTACCAATAGAGGAAATTGAAATAATTGATTTCCTGTATAACTTGTGATCTTTTATGTATGGTCTCGGCTAAGGTGCAGCCGTCAACCTGACTTTTGCCCTATTGGCGCACCGGTTTCGGGAACAGAATATGGCAGAACAGATTGTCTGGTTTGAAGATCTGGGGATGCATCAAGTTGACCAGGTGGGTGGCAAAAATGCTTCCCTGGGAGAAATGATCAGCAATCTCAATAGCAGTGGTGTTCGCGTCCCCGGTGGTTTTGCCACGACCGCTACTGCTTTTCGGGAGTTTCTGAGCCACCAGGATCTGGATCAGCGTATCAATGCGCTACTTGCGGTTGCAGATATCGGTGATGTGGAAGCGCTCGCAAAGATGGGAAACACCATCCGCCAGTGGGTTATGGAGACGCCATTCCCGCAAACCTTGCAGCAAGCCCTGGTGGCCGCCTACCAGCGTCTTGAAGCACACGATGGCAAAGATCTGGAAGTAGCCGTGCGCTCATCCGCTACGGCGGAAGATCTGCCGGATGCCTCTTTTGCCGGTCAACAGGAAACCTATCTGAACGTGCGCGGTATCGACGCGGTCCTGCACGCCGTCAAGGCGGTTTTTGCCTCTTTGTATAACGACAGGGCCATTGCCTATCGGGTGCACAAGGGCTTCGATCATAGCCTGGTTGCCCTCTCCGCCGGGATACAGACGATGGTGCGCTCGGATCTGGGTGCATCCGGCGTGATGTTCACTCTCGATACCGAGTCCGGTTTTCGTGATGTCGTCTTTATTACCTCATCCTGGGGCCTGGGAGAGACGGTGGTGCAGGGCGCGGTCAATCCGGATGAATTCTACGTTCATAAGGGATGCCTGCAGGCCAATCGCCCCGCGATCTTACGGCGGACCTTGGGTGAGAAGGCCATCAAGATGGTGTTTGCTGACGAGGCTGACGAGCAGGTGAGGACCGTCGATGTGCCGTCTGAGGAGCGCAAGCGGTTTTCCCTGACCACGGAACAGGTAGAAGAGCTGGCCCGCTTCGCAGTGGTAATCGAAGCCCACTATGGCCGGCCCATGGATATCGAGTGGGCTCTGGACGGACAGGATGGTCAGATTTACATCGTACAGGCGCGACCCGAGACGGTGGAAAGCCGCGTCGATGCCAGCGTGATTGAACGATATGAGCTCAAAGGCTCAGGCGAACTGCTGGTCTCCGGCCGCTCCATTGGACAGCGTATCGGTGTGGGACCGACGAAAGTCATCGCGGACGTGGCGCAAATGGCGCAGGTGCAGGAAGGCGACGTGCTGGTCACCGATATGACGGATCCGAATTGGGAGCCGGTGATGAAAAGGGCCGCTGCCATTGTCACCAATCGTGGCGGGCGTACCTGTCATGCCGCCATTATCGCCCGTGAGCTCGGCATTCCCGCTGTCGTGGGCTGCGGCGATGCCACTCACCGACTACAGGGTGTGCCGGCAATCACCGTATCCTGTGCAGAGGGGGACACGGGTAATATTTATAAGGGGCAACTGGAATTCGAGGTGGTAAGCAATAGCAGCGGCGACATGCCGCCACTAGCCACCAAGATCATGATGAATGTGGGCAACCCCAGTCGCGCCTTTGCCTTCAGCAGGCTACCCAACGCCGGTGTGGGTCTGGCACGCCTGGAATTCATCATCAGTAACTCAATCGGTGTTCACCCCCGGGCGTTACTGGCATTCGACGAGCAGAGCGAAGACATCAAGCGGCAGATTCACGGCAAGATGGCCGGCTACCCCGATCCGGTGAGTTTCTATGTGGATAAGCTGGCGGAGGGTATATCGACCCTGACCGCCGCATTTCATCCTAAACCGGTCATCGTGCGCATGTCGGATTTCAAATCCAATGAATACGCCAGCCTCATCGGTGGCAAGGCCTATGAACCGGAGGAAGAGAACCCGATGATCGGTTTCCGCGGGGCGTCGCGCTACGTTTCCGAGGCGTTCCGCCCCTGTTTCGAGTTGGAGTGTCGCGCCATCCGCAAGGTGCGCAACGACATGGGTTTCGAAAATCTGGAGCTCATGATTCCCTTCGTGCGCACTCTGGATGAGGCTGCCGGCGTTGTAGAGCTACTCGCTGCCAATGGTCTAAAGCGGGGGGAGAACGGCCTGCGAGTGATCATGATGTGCGAGTTACCGTCCAACGCGGTGCTTGCGGAGGAGTTTCTGCAATACTTCGATGGCTTTTCCATCGGTTCCAACGACATGACCCAGCTTACCCTGGGTCTGGACCGTGATTCGGGCCTGGTGGCGAAACTCTTCGACGAGCGCAACCCCGCGGTGAAGCGCATGCTGAAGATGGCCATCTCCGCCGCGCGGGCACAGGGCAAATATGTGGGCATCTGCGGTCAGGGGCCTTCGGACTTCCCCGATCTTGCCCAATGGCTACTGGCCCAAGGCATCAGTTCCATATCCCTGAATCCGGATACCGTGGTGGATACCTGGCTACACCTGGCGGCGAAAGGCGAGAAGCCCGTCAGTTAGAGTGGGAGGCGTTTAACCCTATGACTAAATTCGAAGAAGGCAAGCCACTGGCAGAGCTCCACCTGGTTAAAGCTGGTGTGGAAGCTGCTGAAACAGCCTCACCTGAACTGTTAAAATATGTTGTGGAACATGGTTTTGCGGATATGTATACCGATGAATCGCTCGATCAGAAATCCCGTAAAGTTGCAGTAATCGCTTCTCTGGCCACGTCCGGGCGCTTGCCACAGCTGGCATGGCATATAAGAGGGGCACTGGAAAATAAGTTGATGAACAAGGATGAAATCAAAGGACTTATAATCCAGATGACAATATATATCGGTTATCCCTCAGCATTTAACGCCATGTCGGTTGCGAATAAGGTTTTTCCCGAGTTTGACTAGTTTTCAAGATCGGCTGTGTCGCCATCGGTATTACAGTAGATTTTCTGCCCCTCTTGTCATCACCAGACGTTGAGAGGCAATGCATCCTACTGTTTTTAATTAAATCTTTGGGGGCAGCCTGTTTGCCCGGCTGTTTCGGACGCTGTCCCCTCAATCCTGCCGGCCACGCCGTTATCACCTGAAATCACACCTGTCCCCGGCGCATGGCAAAGCCAGACAACCTGATGCAGGGAGATTAAAATTTTTAATGATTATTAATAATATATATTAATTCACACAAATTTCATTGATTTAATGAATACTCGTGCCACACTTAAGAGGGTTACTGACATGGAAACGAGCGGCTGAAAGAAAAATCGGTAAGCCAGGATTCAGCACAAGGTCGCAGAGTTAATTTCCACTAACACCAACAAAATGAGGAGATATTAGCTAATGGACCCAAAAGTCGTGTGGCTGTTCGTCTTCGTTGCGCTTTATTGGTCTTACTGTATTTTCTGGGGTATTAGAGGTGCCCTGTCGGCCAAAACAGCCAGCGATTATTTTGTTGCCGGTCGTCAGATATCACTTTGGGTGTTTATCCTGGCGGCAACCGCAACGTCTTTTTCCGGCTGGACCTTTATGGGGCATCCGGGTCTCATTTACCGTGACGGTTTTCAATACGCCTACGCATCCTTCTATGCCATCACCATCCCGTTCACCGGTGTGTTGTTCCTGAAGCGCCAGTGGATGCTGGGTAAGCGTTTCGGCTTCATCACACCCGGTGAGATGATGGCGTATTACTTCAAATCGGATACTGTTCGCCTGCTGGTCGTATTGGTGGCACTGGTGTTCTCGGTGCCCTACCTCGGCGTCCAGTTACGCGCTTCCGGCTTCCTGTTCAATGTGCTGACCGACGGCATGCTGGATGTGAATGTCGGTATGTGGGCGCTGTCCGCGGTGGTTGTGATCTATGTCGCATCCGGCGGTCTGCGTGCAGTTGCCTACGTGGACTCGGCACAGGCCATATTGCTTGCGGGTGGTATTGTCGTCATCGGCATCATTGCCATGAACGAAGTCGGTGGGTTTGCAGCGCTCAACGAGCGGATTGCAGCACTGACTGCAATCGGACCGGACGGCAAGGCCCTGTTCGGGAAAACCACACCGGATGGGTATAGCGCTTACATTGCAATACCGGGGGTAATCCAGTTCGGCGCCGGCCTGGGTACGGAATCTGCCCCTGTCGGAGGTGCCTGGACCGGTGTCATGGTACTCACCTACATGTTCGCGCTGATGGGTATCCAGTCGGCACCGGCGTTTTCCATGTGGGCCTTTGGCAACAAGAGCCCCAAACCCTTCGCGCCCCAACAGGTGTGGGCCTCCAGTTTCGGTATCGGTTTTATCCTGATGTTTTTCACCGCGATGCAGGGGCTCGGGGCGCATTTCCTCGGTGCCGATACGGCGT
>JBDNAP010000307.1:0-10163 GCA_039768325.1 Thiogranum sp. | reverse complement strand
TCACCAATCCCAATGTCGCCTATATCCTGATGCTCATCGGTATCTATGGGCTGATGCTGGAGTTCTCCAACCCCGGAGCCATCGTGCCGGGAACTATCGGCGCCATTTCCCTGTTGCTGGCGCTGTACTCATTTCAGCTGCTGCCGGTTAACTACGCCGGTATGGCGCTCGTTCTGCTGGGTGTGGCCCTCATGGTCGGCGAAGCCTTTCAACCCAGTTTCGGTGTACTCGGTATTGGTGGGCTCATCGCTTTTGTGACCGGGTCCATCTTTCTGATGGATACCGATGTGCCCGGCTTCGGTATTGATCTTTCGGTGATTGTCAGCTTTGCTATCATCAGCGCACTGGTTTTTATCGTTGTCATTGGTATGGCTATCAAGGCGCGGCGCCGACCGGTGGTGAGCGGATTGGAAGAACTGGTTGGTGCCGAGGCCAGTGTGCTTGATGACTTCGATCGTCAGGGCAGGGTTTCCATCCACAGCGAGACCTGGCAGGCACTCAGCAACGCGCCCTTGCGCAAGGGTCAACAGGTCAAGGTTTCCGGTATCAAGGGTTTAACCCTGCGGGTAGAGCCCCTGGATACATCAACACAGGAGGAAGAATCATGACAGCCTATGCCCTGTACACAGTCCTGACGCTGGTGGTGGTGTTTTTCGTCTCTGCCATCAGGATTCTGCGTGAGTATGAACGCGGCGTCATCTTTCTTCTTGGGCGTTTCTGGAAGGTCAAGGGCCCCGGGTTCATTATCATTATCCCGCTGATCCAGCAAATGGTCAGAGTCGATCTGCGCACCGTTGTCATGGATGTACCCACCCAGGATGTGATCTCCCGTGATAACGTCTCGGTGAAAGTGAATGCAGTGGTTTATTTTCGAGTCATCGAGCCTGAGCGGGCCATTATCCAGGTGGAAGACTTCTTTATGGCGACCAGCCAGCTGGCCCAGACCACGCTGCGCTCGGTGCTGGGACAGCACGAGCTGGATGAAATGCTGTCAGAACGTGAACGCCTCAATACCGATATTCAGAATTCACTCGATCAGCAGACCGACGCCTGGGGCATCAAGGTCAGTAATGTCGAAATCAAACATGTCGATCTGGATGAAAGTATGGTGCGGGCCATTGCCAAACAGGCCGAGGCCGAACGCACGCGACGCGCCAAGGTCATCCATGCCGAGGGTGAAATGCAGGCTGCGCACAAACTGCTGGAAGCGGCGCAGACGCTTTCCCAACAACCCCAGGCATTGCAGCTGCGTTACCTGCAGACATTGACGGAAATCGCCGGAGAACGATCCAGCACCATCGTTTTTCCGTTACCGATGGACATGGTTGAAACGCTGATCAACAGGACAAAGAAGGCCTGATACTGCCTCTGATCACCTCGTCCCGGCTTCCTGTGCCGAGGGGGAGGAGGCAGAATAAGCGGTCCTCAAGGCCACCGTCGTTGATGCGGTGAGTCTCCGGCAGTTACAAACTTTTCCCGAATATCCGGATGCTAGTTAACGACTGACCGCGCAAAACCTGTCGTGCGCTGGCGTCTGTCGCCGGATGGTCTGCAGGCCAGCTTGCTCCTGGTCATTGCCGTTAATCCAGCAAAGCTGAAACGGCAAAGCCATAGGATGACTGCTGTCATGGCGAGTGCAAGGATAGCAGCGGTCAGCGTAAGCCTTAACAAGAGTGGGGGGTGCATAACGCCTCCTGTTTTGTTCTTTTAATTGAACGAACTGATCAGGACTTTTGCGGTATCCGCAGTGAGCGGTGATTCTGCGAAGAAACCCAGCTGGGTCGCTGTCACAGAATCGATCGCCAACAGGCCAATGACAAACAACAGCGCCAGTACCAGGGATAACAGATCGATTTTCATAAAACTGTCCTCCATTGGTCTGTTTTAGGAGGATATAAGCATTTTAAATGCCTACTACAATAACTAACTGATAAACAATGATTTAATCGTTTGTCTGCGGGATATCACCAGATCTGCCTGTAAAGAATGCCAGACAGTATTCTTGGATTCTTTACAGTGCATTAAGAAGCAATAGCGGTGCTGGGGTTTTGCCGTTTCAATGTCCGCATCAGTTGCGTCGTGAGCGGCGGATTCTGGTGCGGATACCGGTCAGTGGCGGCGCGGCTATCGCTCGCTGTAAGAGGTTGACTACTTTTGGCCAATGACGTCCGGGGCAGCTTTTTTGAGTTTTCCACCGAGTGCCGAAGCGACGTTGTTCCCGGCCAGGGCCGGCATGTCGGGCACCCGCTTTTTCAGCTCGGTGATCAGATGCGGAAACGGGCAGGGAGCAATGGTGTAGATGGCGTTGAGAGGCGCAACTGAAGAGCCCCTTAATCAAGGGGCTCTTTACTGAAGGGTAACAGGGTTGCTTCCCAGGAGCGCCGCCTTGCGGCGCGATATCGCGGCCGGCAGCTTGCTCTGGCGCTCTGTCGGCCGTCAGAGTTTAATTCCCGTCACCCGGTGTAGCTTAGTGTGGATTGCGGTGACAGCGGATCCTCAGCTGCAGCCTTTGGGTCGTGGCAGTCCTGCTACCTTGTTGGCACACTTGATCAGGCCGGTGGGGAACAGCGAGTAGATATATTTCTGGTCGCTGCGGTCCTTGCCGTACAGCTTTTTCATGAGTTTTGAAAATGTGCGCGGTTCCGCGACTGTGCCGTTTTCATGGAAATATTCACGCGCCAGTTTGATGATATCCCAGTGTTCTTCAGTCAGTTCAGGGATCTTTTCATTCTTGCCGATTTCAACCGCCAGGTCTTCGCTCCACTCGTCGAGGTTGTTCAGCCAGCCGGCTTCACTGAGTTCGATGATTTTGCCATTCACTTCTACTTGCATTCTTAACTACTCCTTCGAGAATTTCGTATGACGCCTAATAACTGAGTAATTTTATCAGGTATTATTTTCGATTTCTAATAATTTAAATAAATATTATTAACAGGTGGTTAGCCGGCGTGCGTCGGTTTTCACTGTGTTTGCGGAGGTGCATGGCTGTGCCGAAGAGGAGTTGGTACAATGCCGCCTTTTGCCGGCCGCTGGCACCTGTCGAATGTCTGATTCGAGAGCCTGGCGGCTGGCAATCGTCGGTGGTTTATGGTGGCCTGTATCGGTCCCCTCGCGACAGTAAACTGTGGACCCGGTCAGACCCGGAAGGGAGCAGCCGCAGCAGTGGACCTGGGTGCCGGGGTGTGGCTGGTACGGGTCGCCACCCTTCTTTCAGCGGGCTGTTATAATACCCCTCGTCTATGGTGGTCAGGAAACCGCCCCTGCGGTCATTTTGTTTTTAGTACACAGGAAAATTGATGAGTTACCAGGTTCTGGCGCGTAAATGGCGCCCCCGGAAATTTGCCGAGATGGTGGGGCAGGAACACGTCCTGCAGGCCCTGATAAATGCGTTGGATAACGATCGCCTGCACCATGCTTACCTGTTTACCGGGACACGGGGTGTGGGTAAGACGACGGTGGCGCGCATTTTTGCCAAATCACTGAATTGCGAAACCGGTGTCAGTGCCGAGCCCTGCGGCCAGTGCCCGGCTTGCATGGAGATCGATGAGGGGCGTTTCGTGGATCTGCTCGAAGTGGATGCCGCGTCACGAACCAAAGTCGAGGATACCCGTGAACTGCTGGATAATGTGCAGTATGCGCCGACCCGCGGTCGCTACAAGGTCTATCTGATCGACGAAGTGCACATGCTGTCGGCGCACAGTTTTAATGCCTTGCTGAAAACACTGGAAGAACCGCCGCCACACGTGAAATTTCTGCTCGCAACTACCGACCCGCAAAAACTGCCGGCTACCGTCCTGTCGCGCTGCCTGCAATTCAATCTCAAGCGCCTGTCGATACCGTCCATTACCGCTCACCTCGAACAGCTGTTAGAAGCCGAAGCGGTAGAAACCGATGCCGGGGCATTGCGCCTGCTGGCGCGTGCTGCGGACGGCAGTATGCGGGATGCGCTCAGCCTGCTGGATCAGGCCATCGCCTACGGTGGTGGAGCTGTGCATGAGACCGACCTGCGTACCATGCTGGGCACCATCGAACAGGCACATGTTATCGAACTGATGAGGGCGCTGGCCGCTGGTGACGGCGCTGCGTTACTGCGGATTGTCGAACGACTGTCGCAGCAGTTACCCGACTATGAAGGACTGCTTGCAGAACTGCTTGCCTACCTGCAGCAGATTGCCATTGCACAGACCTTGCCCGAAGCAGTGGACGAGCATCTGGATGAACGCGAGGCGGTACTTGATCTGGCTGAATCTATGGCTGCCGAGGAAGTTCAACTTTTTTACCAGATCGGTTTGATCGGACGGCGTGATCTGCAAATGGCGCCGGACCTGCGCGGCGGCCTGGAAATGGTACTGTTGCGTATGCTGGCGTTCCGTCCGGTAGCCGTAGAGCAGCAGGCCCCGGGCCCGGAATCGGTGCGGACTCGAACAGCGCCCTCTCCTCAACAGGTAAAGGCAGCAGTGCCGGCGCCGGCCCAGGCCCAAGGTCCGGTTGCAGCGCCTGGCGACGACTGGCGCAGCCTGGTGGAAAGCATGCAACTGAAAGGTGTGTTGCGTGAACTTGCGATGAATTGCGCGCTGAAAAGTAATGGTCCCGATGGCTGGAAGCTGGTGTTGGATACCAGTCATCAGCAGTTGCTGAGTAAAGCGCGGCAGCAGAGGTTGGAGCAATCACTCTGCGAGCTTCTGCAGCAAACGGTTCATGTGGAGATCGAGATACAGGGAAGTACAGAAAACACACCGGCACAGCAGCAACTGCAGGAGGCCGAGACACGGCAGGCTGATGCGGTGAACGCGATTGAATCAGATCCAAATGTAAAAGCCATTCAGAAGGGTTTTGATGCAACGTTGCACAGAGAGACAGTTCGTTCTGTGGATTAGTATATTTTTGATAGAGGTGAATCGAGTATGAAAGGTGGACTTGGGAACCTGATGAAACAGGCCCAGCAGATGCAGGCTGATATGCAGAAGGCTCAGCAGGAGATTGCCAGCCTGGAAGTCACCGGTGAGTCCGGTGGGGGACTGGTCAAGGTGACGATGAACGGTCGTCATGAAGCGAGCAGGGTGGAGATCGATGACAGTCTGGTGGGTGATGACAAGGACATGCTTGAAGATTTAATCGCCGCCGCGATTAACGATGCTACGCATAAAGTCGAGGCTGTTACCCAGGAACGTATGTCGAGTGTGACGTCCGGGATGAATTTACCAGCAGGTATGAAACTGCCGTTCTAGCCGCTGATGTCTGCATCACCCCTGATCCGCTGCTTGATGGAAGCGTTGCGCTGCCTGCCGGGTGTGGGCAACAAGACGGCACAACGCATGGCTTATCATTTGCTGGAGCGTGACCGGGAAGGTGGCCGGCAGCTCGCCCAGGCGCTGCTAAAAGCTATGGACGAGGTTGGAAATTGTCGCGATTGCCGTACTCTCTGTGAAAGCGATCTTTGTCCGCTCTGTAGCAGTGCCGCGCGTGATACCAGTTTGCTCTGTGTTGTTGAAACACCTGCCGATATCGAGGCAATTGAGCAGGCGACCGATTTCAGAGGACGTTATTTTGTCTTGATGGGGCACCTGTCGCCACTGGACGGGATCGGGCCGCAACAGCTTGGGCTCGACCAGCTCAGTGAGCGTTTTGCCGGTGGAGAACTCAAGGAAGTCATCCTGGCCACCAATCCTACCATCGAGGGTGAGGCTACCGCTCAGTACATCAGCGAACTGGCACGAGAGCAGAGTATCCGTACCACGCGTATTGCCCACGGTGTGCCTGTGGGCGGTGAGCTGGAGTACATCGATAGCGGTACCCTGTCGCACGCTTTTTCGGGACGGCGCGATCTGTAGTTCCAGGACGCCGTGTTCACGGTGGTTGCGGTGATCGACGACGTTGCGCGCGTATTCCGGTGTTTCCCCGGGCCGCTGTGCGGATCGCTTTCCGCCGCAGGCAATGCCTCCAGCACCGATCCGCAACTTTATCGCCTGATTCAAGCTGCCCCTGTAGCTTTATGATATTAAAAGGAAAAACATGATGGTCTCGGGTGCGGTTTCGACGGTTTTCTGTCGGGGTGCAAGCCGACAAAAAAAGTGTAAACTTTTAACCCGAATCAGCGATCTAACTGTTTCATAGGAAAGAACTGAGCGATGCAGATGGACATCAGCAGATTACCGGTCACGCCGTTACAGCGGTCGGCGTCAGCGCCAGTCAAAACAACCCGGCAGACTGCTTCCGCTGAAGCAGTGCAAAGCGTTGAACCCCGCAAGCCACGCCAAGCCGGCCGGGGATCCTCCGAGCGTGTCATTCAGGGTGAATTGCTGCACCGGGAACATACGCCTTATCAGTCGACACGCGCCTTTATCGATGAGCGCAAACTTGATCAGGCACAGCCTGCCGGGCGACAG
This sequence comes from Thiogranum sp., assembly GCA_039768325.1. GTDB lineage: Bacteria > Pseudomonadota > Gammaproteobacteria > DSM-19610 > DSM-19610 > Thiogranum. The sequence continues at coordinate 3,777 of JBDNAP010000307.1, read as the reverse complement.
CAGGTCGAGTCGTTCAATCAGGCACGCGCCGCCATCTCCCGATATCTCAACAACACTCGGCCTGACGATGGTGCCGAACTCAGCCAGGGCCGCTCGGTAAATTTCTTCGTCTAGTGGACCATGCGAATTTTTTTTAATGGCGTCGAGGGGATCCAATGTCTGACTGTCTGTTCTGTAAAATGGTATCCGGTGAAATAGCCCCTGACACGGTCTATGAGGATGAAGATGTGCTGGCGTTTCGTGATATCAGTCCACAGGCGCCAACGCATGTCCTGGTGGTTCCCAAGCAGCACGTCGCCACTCTCAACGATCTGGATTCCGGCAGCGCGGGCCTGATCGGCAAGATGGTACTGGCTGCGGCGCAGGTTGCCAGGCAGGAAGGGTTTTCGGAACAGGGCTATCGCACCGTCATGAACTGTAATGCTGACGGTGGCCAGACGGTCTTTCATATCCACCTGCATCTGCTGGGTGGCCGCGCCATGGCCTGGCCACCGGGTTGATTCCTAGCGTTCTTTCATCATCCTCACCAGCTCTTTGTAGTGCGCCAATCTCCGCTGGTTGATGGCACCGCTGCGCGCGCCATCCTGCACGGCACATCCCGGTTCGCTGGTGTGCCGGCAGTTATGAAATCGGCACTGCCCGAGGTAGGACCTGAATTCCCTGAATCCTTGCACGAGTTGCTCCACCGGTACCGGGCTCAAGCTAAAGTCCCTGACCCCCGGTGAATCGATCAGGTCGCCACCGCCCGGCAGATGATAAAGCGTGGTCACCGTGGTGGTATGACGGCCCAGACCCGTGACCTGGGACAGAGCGCCAACGCGTATTTCAAGATCGGGCAGCAGGGCCTGCACCAGTGACGATTTTCCGACCCCCGATTGGCCGACCAGAATACTGGTGTGGGATTGGAGTTGTTGATAGAGACCCTTTAAACCATCTGTAGTCCGGGTGTTTATAAACAGTAGTGAGTAACCGATCTCCTGGTAGATGGAAAGGCGTTGTTCCAGTTTGGCGCGGCTTTCGGTGTCCAGCAGATCCGATTTGTTCACCACGATAACGGGTGTGGCACCAATGAGTTCGGCGGCAACCAGATAGCGGTCCAGCATGCCGTACTCAAAGCTCGGTTTGCAGGCGATCACAGTGACGATCTGGTCAAGGTTGGCGGCAACAGGACGAACCCGGTTGTTATTATCCGGCCGTGCCAGCGTCGTATTGCGTTCCAGCACCCGGACGATCACGCCTTCTCGTGGATTGCTGGCCTGCCAGAGTACCCGATCCCCGCAAACGGTACGCGGGAGATTCCTGCGGGTCGCGCAGCGGAATACGTCACCGTTGCCGCCCTCTACCAGACTGACCTGGCCAAAGTGTGCCAGTACGAGTCCAGGCTGGCCCTGGTGTTTTTCCGACGCGTGTGAGGAGGGGCGGGGTGTATGGCTGCGACGGGTTGCCACGCGGACTCAGACCGGTTCAGGCGTCGTTAGCGTGTCGATTCTGGCTGCACAGATGAAGTCATTCTCAGACAGGCCACCCACCGAGTGCGTGCTGTAGTGTACGATACAGTGCCCGTAGCCGACTTCAAGGTCAGGGTGATGATCCTGCTGATGAGCGACCCAGGCCAGTGCATTGACAAATGCGATTGTCTGGTAGTAGTTATTGAAGCGCAAGCTACGCTGGATCGTCTGACCGTCTTCGCCGACTGACCAGTCCGCGTGGATCTGTTCCAGCAGGGCTTTAACATCGCCGCTTCCCAGTCTGCTGGTTTCCCGCTGGCAGTGCCGGTCGATCAGCGCAGTGCTCATGGCACCATCACTTGAATTTGTAGAATGACTGATTCAGGTGTTGTACGACATCGTTGACATCATTGTCGAACCACCGCAGACCCAGATTCAGTTCGCAGCGTTTGACCTGTTTGACCAATGCATCATTGTCGGTAACGCGCCGGGTTTCCCGGGTATAGACGCTGGTGTCATGACATTTCATGCAATGTTCATCGTGCAGCTGTTTACCGTGCTCGGCATCGGCAAGTGTGTAGCTGCCTGTTGTCAGTAAAACAGCGAAAATCAATGATCGTTTCATCCTGTGGCTCCTGTTCAACCGGTTTTAGTGGACAAGTGCGCAACTCGCACGGGGGCTGGCGGGTGCGAGTCGTAGAATGCTGAATACAGAGGGTCAGGCGTCAGGGTGCTGGCATTTTCCTTGTACATCTTGACCAGTGCCCGGATCAGGTCAGCGGCACTGGCCTGAGTGGCGGCATAATCATCGGCTTCAAATTCATGCCTGCGTGAAAACCAGGAAAATACCGGTTGCAGGAATATGGTAAACACCGGCGATACCATCAGGAATAACAGCAGGGCCAGGTGATTTGAAGGCTGCTGTACGCCGAGTCCCTGATAAAACCAGCTCTGTTCAATCAGCCAGCCCAGCAGTGCCAGGCCCGCCAGGCTCATGAGCATCATGCTGATAATACGTTTCTGCACATGTTTGCGTTTGAAGTGCCCCAGTTCGTGCGCCAGTACTGCCTCGATTTCGTCTGCTTCCAGTGTTTTGAGTAAGGTATCGAAAAACACAATACGTTTGTTCTGTCCCATGCCGGTGAAATAGGCATTGCCGTGACCAGAGCGGCGCGAGCCGTCCATGACGAAAATACCCTGGCTCTTGAACCCGCAACGATCGAGCAATGACTGAATACGCTGCTGCAGATTTTCATCATCCAGCGGCGTGAACTTGTTAAACAGCGGTGCAATGAGTGCAGGGTAGGCCCACAGCATCAACAGGCTGAAGCCCGCCCACAGCAGCCATAGATACAGCCACCACAAAGTTCCGGACTCCTGCATCAGCCACAGTGCGGCCCAGGCGAGCGGTACACCCAGTACCAGCATCAACAGGGTCTGTTTGACCATGTCGCCGATAAAGGTAGCGAACGTGGTCTTGTTGAAACCAAAGCGTTCCTCGATGACAAAAGTGTGATACACAGAGAAAGGCAGCTCCAGCAGCGCCATGATCACGAATGCACTGATCAGCATGGCCACCCCGGTTGGAATGCTCCCCCAGCCAAACTGCTGCCAGCCGCTGTCCAGCCATTGCAGACCGCCTCCCAGTGTCCAGCCCACCAGCAGCAGGCTGTTGTAGACAAGTTCCAGCCGCCCCTGCAGGGTGTTGGTGATGGTGTAGTCGGCGGCTTTCTGATGGGCTTCCAGCTGAATGCTGTCGGCAAAAGCTTCGGGTACCCGGGTACGGTTGGCGGCGACGTTATGCAGCTGGCGCCGCGCGAGCCACAGCTTGAGCGCCAGGGAAGCGCCGAGAGCCAACAGAAAAATCCACGAGAACGTATTCATTCAATTCCGAAAATGCGTTTGCACAGGTTGTATCAGGGTAGCGTCTGCTACAATGCAACACAACCTTAAGGAGTCTCGGGAATGTCAGACAAAAAGACCAATCTCATCTGGATCGACCTGGAAATGACCGGCCTCAACACGATTGAGGACGAAATTATCGAAATCGCGACTATTGTCACCGACTCGCAACTGAATCCGCTTGCCGAAGGTCCGGTGCTGGCGATTCACCAGCCGGACGAGGTCCTGAATGGCATGGATGAATGGAATACCCGCCAGCACGGCAAGTCGGGTCTGACCCAACGGGTGCGTGACAGTAAGTTGACGACGCAGGACGCGGAACGGCTGACGCTGGAGTTCCTGGCGGAGCATGTGGATGCCGGTGTATCACCCATGTGTGGCAACTCCATCTGTCAGGACCGGCGTTTTATGGCACGTCTGATGCCGC
>JBDNAP010000306.1:0-2904 GCA_039768325.1 Thiogranum sp. | reverse complement strand
CGGTAGCGATTCAGGTCATAAATACCCGAAAGTACGGGCTGTTCTTCCCGAGCCCTGGCCTGGAACCAGTCGGCAGTTTGCCAGAATGTGTTGCTGCCGGCAGGACGCTGGCGATTTCATCGGCAGGCTGGCCCGGCGGTGTTGACGAGCGAATCAGGCGATAGAACTCCCGGTCAGCGCCGTTGGTAAAATGAAGATGCGCCTGAAACAGGTGTTCGTAAAGATAGCGGCTTACCAGTTTCTGTTTGTTGCTGGTGCCGTTGAAAAAACGTTTCCACGCCTCGATCTGTTGCAGCGCCTGTGCGGAAGGGCTCACCCCATTGTAACCAATGGGGGCCAGACACACCTTCTTTTTGGCATCATCAAGCCAAGAAATTAACCGGTTTCCGGAGTTTTGAAATTACCTCAACTGTTGCTTGTAATCCAATCAGAGACACCCTCAGCTGTAAGGTTAACCAGTGATGACTGGCGAAAAAGTGCATTGTACTGATTAACCACAGCGCCGCAATGAAACGGCAGTCTCAACCGGTCGAGCTTTCAGCCTGTGGTTTCAGAGGGGGAACCACATATTGTATCGCCATCGATTCTGCCAGTTTCAGGATCTCGAGTAGAATTTTCTGGCGCTCGAGCTTTTCGAGCGAGGTGTCGGACAGGTCCAGGAAAAAATTGACCACAATGTGCAGGCCGTATTCACCGAAGTCATCAAGCCAGATGAGGGACCTGTCCTTTAGGGTGTGCGGGTGGATCTGGATGATCTGCTTGATGGCTTCGATGAAAGCCTCGACCCTGTCAGCCGGGGTGTCGTAACCGAGGTGCAGAATGGTCCGCACGCGCCGGTATTTTCGCAACGCCATGTTGTCGACCGTGCTGTTCACCAGTTGGTTGCTGGGAATGGAAATCAGCGAGTCGTAGAAGGTGCGTATCCGCGTGCTGCGAAAGCCGATGCTTTCAACGATACCTTCGGTGCCTTCGACCTTGATCCAGTGACCGACCCGGAACGGTTTTTCTAACATGATCAGCAGGGAGCCGAGCAGATTGGCGAGACTGTCTTTCGCTGCCAGCGCGACCGCGACACCACCGACACCGAGCCCGGCGATTACCGAGTAGGCCGGGATGCCCATGTGTTGGGCGCCGACCACCAGGACGGCGACGGATACTATGGTGGCAACCAGCCTGAGGCCGAGGCGCACCAGCTGGCTGTCGATGCTGCCGGTCAGCATCTGTTGTGAGGACACAATGTTCTCTGCGACGACATGGGCACTCAACCACACGGCCCAGGTCAGCGACAATGTGAAGATCGCCCACAGCGAAAGCGTCATGACTTCCAGCACATAGCCGCTTATTCTCAGATTGTCGGCCAGTGCGTGCACGATCAGCGGGATCAATGTCAGCAGGATGACGGGCCGTGCCAGCTGCGCTGACTGCGTGCGCAGCTGCGAGCCGGTGTCGCGTTTCGCCCAGGCGTCAGCCGCTCGTCGAGCCAGCAGGTAGACGCCCGTAGCGGCAAGCAGTACAAGGACGACGCCGAACCAGCGCCACAGCGGCTGGTCCAGTACCCGTTGTTTCGACCAGCCGGGCAGCGCTGTCATCCATCGGTATGGCACAAGGCCGCGTAAGCCGGCACCGCCGTAACGGTAGTTTTCATACCAGCCCCGGGTTGCACCCGGCTTGTAGGACAGGTGCTTTACCTTGCGGTAGAACCCGGGAAGCCGCCCCACCGTTTCCGCGGAGAACAGGTATTCGCCGGCGCGCGGCCCGTCTTCAACACGCGCGATGGTGATTTCGCTGCCGGGCAGGGTCCAGCGTTTGAACTCATTGGCTTCCATCGCTTCGGCATCGGGGATGGTCTCGAATGCCGGCAGGTCCATGCGATCCAGCACTTCCTTGAGCTGCAGCACCCGGAAAGCCGATATGTTTTCTGCCAGTGCTGCCGGTAACTCGCTGAGGTCGAGGGTTCGCTTGGCAAGATCGACCTGCTCCAGGGCACGATCCACCGCGGCACTCTCTTCATCGGTCAGGTAAAGCCGCGACGAGGAAAAATAGGATTCGACGATCTGCAACAGCGAGGCATGGGTATCGTTCAAAGTTTGCAGGAACCCCCGCAGTGTTTCGCGCGGGCTGCCGGTATCGGCGGGCCGCAGCGGGTTGAACGCCTCGTCGGCGAGTGCACTGCCTTGTCCCGGCAGCAGGGTGGCGAGGACTAGAGAAAACAGGACCAGGATGTGTCTGCGTGCTGGTGTCATATAGGTCTTCCCCTGATCGAGTGGGCCATTTGGGGCTTGTATAGCCTAACCGCGGGCTTATGCCTGGTCTGCGGCCGGTGCCCTTGCTTCCTGTTTCGATCCAGCACCACCTTTACCCAGCCGTTTCATCACCACATAGAACACCGGCGTGAAGGTGACCGACATGACAGTGGCTGCGATCATACCGCCGACCACCGCGGTACCGATGGCCTGCTGGTTGGCGGCACCGGCACCAGCGGCATGAAGCCGGCGATGGAGGATATGGCGGTCATCAGGAGTTGTTTGTCGATCTCTTGGCTCAACCAGGTTCAAGAACAGTGAGTGGTCAACACTTGTAAGTGACAGCGATTCATTGTAACTGTTCCTGCCGCCGAATCCATATAGAGCCTTGTCCAATATGAAATGAGTCTGAAGTGAGGGTAGTATTTCTAACATGAAATGAGTCTGAAGCCGGAAGGGGAACCGTTCATGATGGGGGGATGAAAACCATCATGAAACTCGAAGACTTAACGACCATCGATCAACTCACAGATTTCCTGTCTGGCACCCAGGCAGTGGCCTTTTCAGTCATCAGCGACACGGACGCCTGCTACCGCTGGATTCAGGGAGAACTGGTCAAATTCCGCTATCTGAAACTCCCCCGCCAGGGAAAAGGGGTGGT
>JBDNAP010000305.1:0-5536 GCA_039768325.1 Thiogranum sp. | reverse complement strand
GCGGGATGCTGCGGGATTTCGTTTTCGGTGAGCGACAGCTTTTGGCCGATTGTGTTGAAAAACGCCTGTTAGATCCAAGTATATAGGGTAATTGCAGTCAGGTCTCACAGACAAGGATCTATGCCGATGATGGGGCGGCTTCCACTTTTCCGGAACGCCCTGTTCCAATGTTTTCCCCTGGAAAAGTTTGTCGCCCCGGATTGCTTGCGCCGTCAGATAGATCCATTACTCGACTTAAGCGATCGGCGTGATCACTCGCTTTCTGGTACAGCCATACTGATCGTCCCTCGGTTGACCCCGAGTTCATGGCCCGCAAGTTGATCGTGGGCTAGTGCGACGCGACCCGCTCGGAAAGCGCCTGTGTAAGGCGGTACATATAAACCGGGATGCCGAGGCTGAGTTCAACCGGTGTCCGGCAGGCGAGTCACATCGGGCTATTGGCGCAAATTACTGCACTACCCTGACCTGACTGCCAGCTTAGTTGGCGATAGAATTCCAGGTGTGACTGCAGAGGAGGATGTGACTGCCGTGCTTTACTACGTGCATGACCCCATGTGCAGCTGGTGCTGGAGCTTTGTGCCGGTGCTGCGTCATTTCCTGGAAAAACTGCCGGACGAGATCAGAGTAAAGCGTCTATTGGGCGGGTTGGCACCGGATAGTGATGTGCCCATGCCGGTGGAACTGCGTCACACGATTGAAGCGACCTGGCGCCGGATACAGGAAAGGGTTCCAGGTACGGTATTCAATTATGATTTCTGGACACAATGCGCGCCACGGCGGTCAACCTATCCAGCCTGTCGTGCAGTGATTGCGGCACGCATGCAGGGTGGAGCTTTTGATGAGCATATGACCCGGGCCATTCAGCTTGCTTACTACACGCAGGCGCGTAATCCTTCGGATGAAAGCACGCTGGTTGAACTGTCGGGTGAGCTTGGGCTGGATGAGCGTGCCTTTATCGATGCGTTACGCAGTGAGTCAGTGCAGCGGCAACTGCTGGCAGAGATTGAATTATCGCGGCAGCTGCATGCCACTGGTTTTCCGAGTGTGGTGTTGAAGAAGGGTGCTGCTGTGTGGCCGATTCTAATCGATTATAATGACAGTGCGCCCATGCTGGAGATGATTGCCGGTTTGACCGCAGCATAGCCTGGATGGAGTGCCATGTAATTCATAAGACAACGAATCCGCGTTTCAGCGCTATTTTCTGATTGCCATTTCCTGGCCGAATCCGGAAGCGCAGAGATTGGTTCCCGGCGGTACTGGCAACCCAAAGTCTCGACGCGCGCCAGATTCCATGCTCTAGCGGCAGACCATTGCTTCTAGTCAACGTACAAGCGCATCTCTCCTGAGCTTGCGATAGTGCTCAGCGGAAAGCAGATGACTGCGGTGGTTGAATGGGTAGTACAGCCGCACCGCGTATTGGATGATTTCAGAGGGAGATCGATGCTGCCTGTATCATACATCCGTGAATTATCGAATACGGGTGGTTGAGTTGTCAGTACCTTTCCACGGGCTCGTCCGGCTTCCGATGGCTGCATAATTACTGATTCGAGATCCACCCCCCTGAATCCGGCCGGAAAAACTTTCAATGACAAATATCAATATTGACTTGACAGCATTAAAATGCACAAGAAAGGCTTGAGTTCTGTAAAAGAGAATCATGTCGGAATCGAGCGGCGGTCGATAACTTATATTAGGCATTAAGTAAATGTAAATTATCCTAAATAATACTGTTGTAGAATTTTTACTGGCGCCAGGTTACAGGATCTTGTACTTGATCCAGTTGTTGTAGAAGCAGAGTTATATGTGGCTGAAAAGGTATAGTTGGCTCAATTTGAATAATTATTGTACTGCGATTGGGCTGGGCAGCAGCCTGCTGCGAACTGACATATCAACGAGGGCAGCCGCAGTAACCACCAGCAGACAAACCGCGCAATGTAGGCAAGGCCTAGCGGTTATGACACGGTCTGTTTCAGGCGACAGATTGCCCATCAAAAAACAGAGCCCCGGGGGTTCAAGCCCGGTGCTCTGACTCGATCAAAACCCGCAAAAGACGATGTGACCTCATGTTCGCAATCACCATCTCACCTGCGCATTGACGTAACACTATCTGCTATGGGAACCAGACTATGGAGGGTTATTTATGCGAGTTGTATCGGCTTGCGCATTATCCTATAGATCTTTAAGGGAGAAAGCTGACTAAGAGCAAGAAAGAAGAGTTTCAGCAATTACAACTTCCTCCAGCGTTAGAACCGATCTTTAAAACCGGCTTGGAATAGAGACCTGCCGTGTACTGCAATAACAGACCTGCCCCCTGGAGTTGTCTCAGGCGGGGAAATCCGGCCAACTCCCACCGCACACCAGTCGTCAGCGAACGGTGGGTTCATAGCTATGTTGCCGCTCAGCTAAAAAACATGAACGGGAATAATGCAGGGCGAAAGCGGTCGTATCCCTGACTGTTCGCCCCTCCGACGTATCGAGAATTTCCGTGAAGGCGATCGATCCGGTACAAGCGAATTTCAAGCTCTTTCGGCTGTATTCTCAGGAAACAGGCAGGCTATGCTTGTATTCTCATCGCTTCGGGAAAGCACTTCGCTTTCTTTCATTTTTATGGTGGCGTTTCTCTTTGCGCATTTTCCCATAGCGATAAGTAGCGTGTAGCTATATTTTAAGTATATTTCCGGTTTTACCGGTATCCAGGTATGGTGGAGATCTGCAAGGTGCAATGAATTGAACTTGAAGAGGACGACGAACAATGAGTGATAAGAATCTGGTCAAGGGTCTGGTCGATGGTCCATTGCTGTGTACAGGGCAGATCGAGGTCATTAACCCCTTCGGTGAATTACTCCAGAAAGGCACCGAAATTGCGCTCTGTCGTTGCGGAGGTTCCCGGAACAAGCCTTTTTGTGATGGGAGCCATCGGGATGAGGAGTTTGAATGTGACGGTATCTTTACCGGCATAACGACAGAGCCACTTGAGGAGGACGGCCCACTGCAGATTACCGTGCATCCTAATGCCGGCCTGTTCGCCCAGGGCCCCATGACTATACTCAGTTCAGACGGTAATTTTGTCACTACCCGGAATGAGGCAGCCTTGTGTCGATGTGGCAAATCGGGGAATAAACCATTTTGTGATATTACCCATAAAGGATGTGAATTTGAACCCGATCTCTTCGGTTAACGCCGTGGACTTCTTGACTCACTAAACGAGAAAGAACGGCCCAATCCAGAATCCCGGCAGTCAACTGTGACTGACCGCTATCGAAGGCCGAAGCGCATACCAGGCGACTCTAAGCCCTGGAAGCGTAAGATCCTGATGTGACATTCTCCAGTTTTGGGAGGAAAAAAGTTGCCGCAAATATCAAAGATGCCGATACCGCTAACAAAGCGAACAGCCGGTTGAATCCCCATGTGCCATGTATCCAGGCAATTAGCGGTATTGCGGAAGCCATTACAGTGAAGGTCACAATGTAACGGATCGCATAGGCTCGGCTACGCCATTCAGTTCGCACCACACGCCCAACGAGAACATCGTTTATTGGTATCTGTGCAAACACAAAAAGCATAAACGCAATAGCGACTATTAACGCTGTCGTCCCGGTTACTTGTGTCATGACGGCGAAAAGTACCGCCTGCATAGTGGCCACAACGGCAAACACTATGCGAATCGAATGACTATCAACCAGATGGCCAACGACGAGCTGGGCCAATGCAGCCACCGAAAACACCAAAAATGAATACCATCCGACTAACGTGGCTGAACCGGCGAGTTGTTCATCAAACACTTTAGGTAATGAGAATGTTGTGCTTTGAAAAATCAATCCACCGACCGCGGTTGTAAAAAAGATAATTCCGAATACCCGAAAGAGTGTTTTCCTCGAAACGAGCGTGGTGTCGGTGTTGCTTGCCTTGCCCCGGCGCTGTTCAACTTTTTCGTGACGTTCGTCCCGGAGAAACCACAGATAGAGTATCCCGAGTGTGATGGAAACTACGCCCGGCACAAAAAATGCGTAACGCCAACCCGATGTGTCAATCAGACATCCCGTTAAAAGCGCCGCACTTGCGACGCCCATATTGCCGAATACTCCATTGATGGCCAATGGTATTCCTGTTTTCTTGCGTCCGTGTACGACCAGGGCAAGCCCAACGGGATGATAAATCGCCGCGAATATCCCAATGAATGTCAGGCCGGTGGTGATCTGTAAAGGGCTGTCAGCCGCGCCTGAAATTAGTGAACCGATTCCGGTTCCGACAAAAAAGATCACCAACATACCTTCGCGGCTCCACTTGTCTGCCAACCAGCCTGCGAGCAAAGCGCAAGCCCCGAAAGCGATAAATCCCGGGGTGGCGTACGGAATAAGTTCGCTGTAGCTCATATCCCATTCGTGAGTAAGACGCAGGGCGGCGGCAGAGGCGAAAATCAACATAAACAGGTGGTCAAGAAAATGACCTGCATTGAGGAATAGGAATTTCACGTGATCTCGGCGCATTTTTCGCCCCTGAAAAAGATAATGCCATTATTGTCGATCAGCGCTAAAATGACTGACTTACGATATTAGGCCAGAATATGCTGCAAATGCGCCATTCCGAGGCTATGCTCAGCGAAAAGCTGAGCCAGCTCGAGAAACTTCCCCAGCCAGTGGTTGCCTATGGACGTGAACTTAAAAAAGGGGAGGTTCTTCCGTTTCACCGCCATCAGCGCGCACAGTTGGTCTACGCCAGCCAGGGTGTGATGTCAGTAACCACGCGGTCGGCATCCTTTGTTGTACCACCGCAGCGCGCTGTGTGGATGCCGAGGGAAACAGAACATCGGGTAGAAGCACACAATGATGTGGCTATACGCACCCTATATATCGATCCCCATGTACTTACCTCCCTTCCAGAAGAGGCTTGTATTCTGCAGGTCACGCCGCTATTACGCGAGTTGATTGTTACAGCAGTCGCTGCGGGAGCGGTATATGAACCTAGCAGCCCCCAATCGAGAATCATGTCGGTGATTCTAGATCAGATTGGTCTATTGCCGATCGTGTCACTTGCACTGCCTACGCCGCAGGATTCACGTTTGCTCCGTATTACCCGTTCGTTAATAGAAAATCCAGCTGATCAGCGTGATCTGGAGAAATGGGCGATTGAAGTTGGAGCGAGTAAAAGGACACTCAACCGCTTGTTCTCTGCGCAAACGGGAATGTCGTTTAGTGCATGGCGTCAGCAGCGACGAATACATCGGGCACTTGAACTTTTAATCATTGGTAAAAGTGTGACGTCAATTGCACTGGAACTCGGATACGAAAATACCAGTGCATTTATTGCTATGTTCAAACGGTGTCTTGGTACGACACCATCTCACTATTTTGATCGCAGAAATTCATCTTGAAGCAGGCATTCAGATCGTCACGCCAAAGTTCCGGTTATGGCCGGACTTTCCCATACGAACCTGGGTCGGAGTGCGGTTGTGCTCTCTCGATACCTCAGTTCCCTTCCTTGGCGAAGAAGGCCGTCGCTTTTTTTAATATCTCCTTTTCCATCCGCAGCCGCTAGT
>JBDNAP010000304.1:0-3329 GCA_039768325.1 Thiogranum sp. | reverse complement strand
TTGTGCCCGTCGCAGTCGTTTATTATTTTTCGCTGCAGTTCCTGCAGCGTGGAATTGACTCCTGGTTTGATGTACAGATTGAAGAGGCGTTGGATGATGCGCTTGAGTTAAGCCGCGGGTCGCTGGATGTGAGGCTGGGCGATCTGCTGAAGCTGACCGAAAAAATAGCCGAAGAAGTCAGTGAAATGTCACCGGCTCTGATTCCGATCGGGCTCTATGATTTGCGCGTACTCAGTGGTGCTGTTGAGCTCAGCGTATTTGGCCTGGACGCTCGTATCATTGCTACAAGCAGTGTTGAAGGTACCGATATTGTACCAAGCCGGCCAACGCAGAATGTGCTGATGTCGCTGGCGCAGGGGCGTTCTTATGTCGGCCTTGATCCTTTCGGGGACGCCGGTCTGCATGCCCGTACGGCGGTTCCGGTGCCGGTGACCACGTCTGATACGGAGCCATTGACCCTGCAGGCGCTGTATCGGATACCGGGGCGCCTTAGTATTCTGGCGGATAATGTGGAAAGTCAGATCGTACGCTACAGGAAGCTGGCTTACCTGCGTAAGCCTTTAAAGTACAGTTATATTCTGACATTGTCCTTAGTGCTGGTACTGAGTCTGTTGTCGGCGGTGTGGGCGGCATTTTTCTCGGCGCGCCGCCTGGTGGAGCCCATCGGCATTCTGGCGGATGGCACACGAGCGGTTTCCGAGGGCGACTATAGTAAACGTCTTCCGGTCACGAGCGAAGACGAACTCGGTTTCCTGGTGCGTTCGTTTAACGACATGACGCGTCGCTTGTCGAAAGCACGCGATCAGGCGCGCAGCAACCAGCAGGAAATCGAAGGGCAACGCGCCTATCTTGAAACCGTGCTGGGCAGTTTATCATCTGGCGTGATGAGTATCAGCAATGACGGTGAGCTGCGCACCGTTAACGATGCTGCCTGCCAGATTCTTGGGATTGATCTGAGCGGCCAGTTGAATCGCGATCTTGCTGAGATCTCGGCGCGGTATGCTTTCCTGGAGCCGTTGCTGTCGCTGGTCGATGCCCGGCTCATTGAACATGTGCTCGACTGGCAGGAGCAGATTATCCTGTTTGACAGTTCCGGTCGCAGAGTGCTGATGTGTCGCAGTACCGCCCTGCCAACCAGCGAAGACATAGCCGGTGGGCAGGTAGTGGTTTTCGATGACGTGACCGATCTGATTAGAGCCCAGCGTGATGCGGCTTGGGGGGATGTGGCACGGCGTCTGGCGCACGAGATCAAAAATCCGTTGACGCCGATTCAGCTGTCGGCTGAACGGTTACGCCGTAAGTATCTTAACACTATGCAGGAAGATCAGGCAGAGGTTCTGGACAGAGCTACGCGCACTATTGTTCAGCAGGTTGAAACGCTCAAGGCAATGGTCAATGCCTTTGGAGACTACGCGCGTGCACCCAAGCTGCAGCTGGAACCGCTCGACCTGTACGAACTTTTGAGGGATGTGGCCGATTTGTACCAGGGTTCCAATCTGAACATTCATCTGGATCTGCTTGAGCCGGCACCTATGATGGACGGCGATGCCGGCCGTATGCGTCAGTTGCTGCATAACCTGTTCAAGAATACCCTGGAAGCGGTGCGTGGACAGCAGGATGGTGCGCTGGTGGTTCGTTCACGCTGGGTATTTGATGCGGGAGAGCGTTTTATTGACCTGTTTTTTGAAGATAATGGCAGCGGGTTTTCCGATCAGGTGCTGGAGCGTCTGTTCGAGCCTTATGTAACGACCAAGACCCGTGGAAGCGGATTAGGACTGGCTATCGTGAAAAAGATTGTTGAAGAGCATAATGGCCAGATTCGAGCGCGAAATACGCAGCAGCACCATGCCTGTATAGAACTGCGGTTTCATGCCGAAGCGCAGAGCATGCTGGCAAACCCATGATGGCTTTTTCTTGTTTCACTGATCCAGTCATTATATGTTTGGCAGAAAACTAATGCTTTAATAAGATAACTGCTGCTCTATACTGCGTAATTGAAATTGCAGGTATTTGGATTTTCCTAAAGATAAAATAGAAACAGGAATTAACATGTCCTCTGGACACATTCTGGTGGTAGACGACGAGCCGGATATTCGTAATCTGGTAAAGGAAATCCTCGAAGACGAGGGCTTTGAAGTCAGTATTGCAGAGAGTGGCGAAACGGCGCGCCATGCACGGCGCATGCGCCGTCCCGATCTCATCCTGCTGGACATCTGGATGGAGGATGTCGATGGTATCACCCTGTTGCGCGAATGGTCCGAAAGTGGAGGCCTGCCTTGTCCTGTCATTATCATGTCCGGTCATGCAACAGTGGAAACCGCGGTTGAGGCTACCCGCCTGGGCGCCTACGATTTTATTGAAAAACCTATTTCGCTCGCCAAACTGTTGCTGGTCGTCAATCGGGCGCTGGAATCGGAAAAGTTGCAGCAGGAAAACCTGGGGCTGAAACGTCAGGCGCAGCCGGTAGTCGAACCGGCCGGAAAAAGCGAGATCATGCACGCGCTACGCAGTCAAGCGGGGCGAATTGCCCAACATAGCACCTGGGTGCTGATCAATGGTGAACCAGGCGCAGGCAAGGAAGTTATTGCGCGTTACATTCACGCGCAGAGTCCGTTGCGGGATAGACCTTTTGTAGAGGTGGCGGTCGGTTCCATGTCAGCGGGGAATTCATCGGTTGAACTGTTCGGCTCCGAGGAAGGCGACCGCATTGTATACGGGCGGCTGGAACAGGCTAATGGAGGTACGCTGTATATGGGCAATATCTCCGATATGGATATGCAGACCCAGTCGCGGTTGCTGAGTGTGTTTCAGACACATTCTTTCCTGCGGATGGGTGGTACGGAGCCGATTCCGATCGATATCAGAGTGATTGCGACAACTTCACGGGACCTGGAGCAGGAAGTCAGGGAGGGGCGCTTCCGGGAAGATCTTTACTATCATCTGAATGTGGTGCCGCTTACCGTGCCGCCATTGCGCGAGCACAGCGAGGATGTGCCCGAACTGCTGAATTTCTATGTTGATCGGTTTGTGGTGCAGGAACATCTGCCTTACCGGGAGTTCTCAATCGCTGCGCAGAATCGTTTGCGTAACTACAGTTGGCCGGGCAATAATCGGGAATTGAAGAACCTCGTTCAACGCCTGCTTATTCTCGGGCAGGGTCCGGTGATTGGTATCGAGGAAGTGGAGGCCGTGTTGCAGCAGACCGATGAAGCCGCCACGCCCAGCGGTTCCAGCGCCACCTTGCCGCTCGATCTGCCTCTACGGGAAGCGCGGGAACAGTTTGAAAAGGTATACCTCGAACACCAGTTGCAGGAAGTCGGTGGCAGCGT
>JBDNAP010000303.1:0-8141 GCA_039768325.1 Thiogranum sp. | reverse complement strand
GCGGTGTCAGCAAAGTGTCCATTGCCGCCACCCCGGCTGAATAATGATCGCCAGAATATCCATTGCCTCACTGTCCGGACTCGCCACTGCGGCCGCCATGCTGTGGCTGATGCAATGGCTGGTCACCTCACCGGGAAATAAACTGGTCGCTCTTGAATCAACGACCATCATTGATTTCGTACGCCTGAAGCATGAGGAAACGCTGCAAGTCAAGGAACGGCTTCCACCTCCGCCTCTGCCGCAGGAGATAAAGCCTCTACCGAGACCGGCAATGGATCTCAACCCGGATATAAAACCCCTTGCACCGCAACTGAACATGGCGCTGGATCTTAACCTGCCTATGAACCTCGCAGGCGGCCCCTATATCGGCCCGGTGGCAACACAACAGCTGGACAAAGATTTCATGCCACTTTCGCGCCAGCCTCCGCAATATCCTTACAAAGCGGCGCGGCGCGGCATCGAAGGCTGGGTGCGGGTCAGGTTCCAGGTAACGGAAACGGGGACCGTGGAGGATGTTGAAGTTCTCGATGCAGACCCGCCCGGTGTATTTGAGCAGGCAGCAACGAAAGCCGTGTATCGCTGGCGTTTCAAACCACGCATCGTCAATGGCAAAGCAACGGCCGGCGTAGCTGAACAAGTGGTCGAGTTCGAACTCAACCGATAGTCATGCGCCGCCTGTTCCCAACCAGAATATCATTTCAGAGCCTAACGTGGCGCAGGCGTGCTGTGTTACCGACGCTGTTAATAGGGATGTTTTCCGTCAGTCTGACTGCAGCCGCTGTCCCGGCCTTGACACCGTTGACCTATCAGCAGCTCAGCGAAATTCACGAGCACATCGATCGACAGGCATACGATACAGCTTTGGCCGCACTCCGTGATTTGCTCCGGGAGGTACAGCAGAAGTCGTATGAGGAGGCCGTGGTCCTGCAGACACTGGGCTATGTTCAGGTCAGTCGCGAAGACTACGCCGCCGCAATTCGTGCACTGGAGCAAAGTCTGGCGCTACAGCAACTTCCAGACGACACCCAGCAGCAGCTGCGCTACGATCTCGCGCAACTCTATGTCGCGGAGGAGCGCTCAGACAAGGCAGTGCAGATACTCGAAGTCTGGTTTCAACAAGCCGACAAGCCCGCTGCCGAAGCCTATGTTCTGCTCGGGCACGCCCATGCGCAGCAGCGGCAGTACCGGAAAGCGATCCCACCCCTGAGAAAAGCTATTGATGTGGCCGACAAACCCCACGCCGACTGGTACGAGGCGCTGCTGGCCATGCACTACGAATTACAGTCCTATCCAGACTGCGTACCGTTACTTGAGAATATGATCCGCCTGTTTCCGCAACGCCATCGCTACTGGCAGCAACTGGCAGGCGTACACCTGGCGCTGAAGGACTACGACGCCGCACTGACAGCACTTGAACTGGCCTATCGGGACGGTGCTCTGAAAAAGGAACAACAGCTGATCCAGCTCGTACAGCTGTATCTCTATACAGGAATACCCTATAAAGGGGCACGCCTGCTCGAAGATAAAATGCGTGCGGGAAGCATACAGAACAATGCCCGACACCGCGAATTGCTGGCACGCGCCTGGTCCAGCGCCAAACAGCGGACACAGGCAATACAGGCCCTTGAAAAGGCTATATCGACCGACTCGGCACCCGAACTTCGACTGCGCCTGGCGCAGTGGTATTTTGAAGATGAACGCTGGCAGGCGGCGGCATCCATCCTGGAACCGCTGGTACGCGACAAG
This sequence comes from Thiogranum sp., assembly GCA_039768325.1. GTDB lineage: Bacteria > Pseudomonadota > Gammaproteobacteria > DSM-19610 > DSM-19610 > Thiogranum. The sequence continues at coordinate 6,395 of JBDNAP010000303.1, read as the reverse complement.
ACCGGGGGCTCTGCCGGCCAGGCCTGGCTGCTGCTGGGCATAGCGCAATTCGAACAGAATTATCGTGCGGCCGCTCGTGAGGCCTTTCTGAATGCCGCCCAGTCTGCCGACACCGGGACATCAGCACAGCAATGGCTGGCATTTATCGGGGAACGTCCGGTTGGAGAGCGGTGAATCATCCGCAGGAAAAAAAAGCGGGCCAGGTGGCCCGCATAAGGTGTCGGTTCGGCGGGAGGGAAGGATAATAGTTACCGAACCGCGATTCGAGTATACCGAGTGCATGTGAATCTAGCAGGTAACAGCGAAAAAGAGAATGCGGCATGCTGTCGCGCGACCTTTTGTCGCACCGAGTAACGCTGTTACTAATACTTCCACCGGCTGACTTACACACACATCAGTAACTGGTAAAATCCCGGCATGCCACTCTCAGGACCCACACAAGCCAGCAGCGCGCGCAACCTGAAACGCCTGTTTCTGCTGCGCAACCTCATGATTGCGGGGGTACTGCTGGCCCTGTTCGTGATTCATTTCATAGCCGGCTTAACACTGCCCCTGGCACCACTGCTGCTGATCATAGGCAGTCTCGGCCTGGTCAACGTATGGACCTGGCAACGAATCCGCAGCGAAGTCCATATACGCGATGAGGAGTTTTTCATCCAGCTGACCGCCGATGTGCTTGCCCTGACCGGCATTCTGTACTTCACCGGCGGCGCTACCAATCCATTTGCCTGGATCTTTCTGATACCACTGATTATCGCCGCCACGGTACTGTCCACAAGAGCCACCTGGCTGATGGCGGCATTAACCACAAGCTGCTATTCCCTGTTGATGTTCTTTCACCAGCCATGGACCGGTGGCGGGCACATGCACCATGACGACACCTTTACCCAGCACGTCTTCGGCATGTGGTTTGGTTTCGTATTGAGTGCAGCACTGATCGCCTGGTTTGTTGTCGGCATGGCCAACACGCTCAGAAATCGTGATCAGATGCTGGCGGAGGCCCGCGAACAGGCCCTGCGCGACGAGCAGCTGGTTGCACTGGGCACACTCGCCACCGGCGCCGCGCATGAACTGGGCACACCGCTGGCCACCATGGCGATCGTCACCCGGGAACTCGAACGCGCCGATGTGCCTGAAGCGATGAAACGAAAACTCAGCATCCTGCGCGATCAGGTGAGGCGTTGCAAACAGGCTCTGTCGGTCATTTCCGCCTCCGCCGGTGAAGCCCGCGCTGAAAGCGGCAGCCTGATTCGGGTCGAACATTTCCTCACGAAAGTGATCGGCGAGTGGCAATCGCAGTGCCTCCGGGCAGACATCGAAATGCAGCTCGACGGCGGTCCGGCCACGGCACAGATTGTTGACGAGTACACCCTGCATCAGTCGCTGATCAATCTGCTGAATAACGCGGCGGATGTATCATCGGAAACCCTGGTGTTTAAAAGTCACTGGGATGAAAACCGACTGGAAATCGTTATTCTTGACCGTGGACCGGGCCTGCACCCGAACACTATAGCCAGTCTCGGGCAACAGAAAACCAGCCAGAAGGAATACGGGATGGGTCTTGGCCTGTTCCTGACACACGCCACCATCCAGCGACAGGGCGGCAATATCGCCCTTTTTGACCGCGAGGGTGGCGGCACCTGCACACGCATACAACTGCCATTGGCCACTTTTTCATGATGATGAACTCCGATGAAGACCCTCGCCCATCCGTTTTGATCGTCGATGACGATGAAGTATTTCGCGAAGTGCTGGCAGATGCGCTGACGGATCGGGGCTACCGGGTCGCTGCCGCACACGATATTGAACAAGGCATCGCGCAGGCCGAGCAGCTTGAACCTGAATATGCGGTTGTGGATCTGCGCATAGACAAGGAATCTGGACTGGTGCTGACAAAAAAACTTCACGCCATGGACGAAAACACCCGCATCGTCATTCTCACCGGTTACGCCAGCGTCGCCACAGCGGTGGAAGCGATAAAGCTGGGTGCCGTGCACTATCTCACCAAACCTGCAGATGCAGATGAAATTCTGGCTGCCTTGCACAAAGACGAAGGCGACGCCGCTGTATCTCTGTCCGACAGTCCCTTAACGGTCAAACGCCTGGAATGGGAACACCTGCAGAAAGTCTTGAATGAATGCAGCGGCAATGTATCAGCTGCGGCGAGAAAGCTGCGTATGCATCGGCGTACCTTGCAGCGCAAACTGGCCAAACACCCGGTGAAAGACTAGCCCGCCACTGATTATTTATCCGCAAGCCAGACAGTCACACGCCTGTTTGTGGTCCAGGCCTGCTGGTTACTGTCAGGATTGTCGGGGTAGCTTTCACCAAAATAGCGGGACTCAATGGCCTTGCGGGGAACCCCTCGGGATCCCAGATAGCGCGCTACCATCAATGCGCGACGACGGGACAAATCCATATTGTAGTCGGGCTCACCACGCTCGTCGGCGTGACCTCCCAGCACAATACGGAAATTGCGCCGCTTGCGATAATCACGCGCGACAGCTTCCAGGACCCTGCGTGTCGAACGACCCAAACGATCGCTATCGGTAGTGAAAAACACTTTTTGTTCACTCAGAGGCGTAAAATCCAGATACAGCAGTTTGGCAGTGCACGTCAAAAATCCGGGCAAGGCTTCACGAAAACGTACCGGCATCAAGGCGACCCTGACCTGATCCTCGCCATCACCCCAGTCGGCAAACTCGATAACCGGTTTCATGCCCTGTTCGAGTTCATAATAAATACGCAGGGTCTGCTCGCGCGGTACCCGTAGGGGATTTTTCCCCTGCTGCAGGCTGAAGCTGCCCAGAGTCTTACTATCGACCTGGTGTTTCCACTCAGGCGCTTCGGAATGTATTTGTGCCACGTGGTCTTTTACCGGCGGTTGATCGACATGCAGTGAAAACTGCAGCTGACGTCCAGGCCCTTGTTCAAAACGGGCCCGCCCAAAACGTGGAATATCGTGGACCATTGCACAGTTTTGCGGGGAGGCATCAAGCGTCCAACTGGACTTTTCCCAACTGGCCTGGAACTGCTGACTATGCGCCACAGCCATGCCGCTGAACAGCAAGCCCAGCGGGACCATACCAGCGACCCTCAGTGCCCTTTTGAAGTACCCGACCATGTCTATTTTTCGACGCCGGCCGGCCTGTACTTGAGGGGCCAGTGAAAATATATTTGCCCGCTGCGGCCGTTGCGGCCTGGCATCGGCTGCATGGCATGCGCCACCGCCCCCCCGGAGGATTCCACCTTTTCACCGAGTCGGGAAGAAGTTTCCCGTCCGACTGACATGACATGGTGTCAGGATCCGGCGTGGGGATGTCGGATTTCTGAACAGTTTGCGGTACTCCAGAATTCGACGCAATAATCTCTTTTATATTCACATACATCAGTTGCTTAGCATCATGTTCTCACTGAGCCCAATACACTTCAACGCAAAAATACGGCGATTGAAAAGGTCATGAAGGACTTCCTGGAGGCGATTAAGCTGCCATAACGTCGGATTATTTTCCACTTTTCCCCATTACGCCGCACGAAACTGGACATTTGGCTGGTGATGTTTCTAACCTTTTGTCCAAAATAGAGATTCTCTAGTTGGCCTGCTACTTGCTATACAGTTGTCTAGGTTCGACTGATTACAACGGTTCTTCGTAACCCTGCCATCCAAACAGCGGGTCCCCGGATGGGAGAGCTTACGAGGTTGGCAGAGACAAATGCGAGCAGCCTTATGAAGGAATCATATACGACACCACAAGATGTAACGGACATCGGTAACCGGCACTCGATGGACAGGATCAGGATCCTTATCATCGGTCAACGGGATTTTTCGGTTGATGGCCTGGCCAGTATGCTGGAAGCACGCGACAGCAACTACCTGGTTAGCTGCACTGAACCCGACAATGCACGCATGACGAAACCTTCTGCAGCCGAGCCCGATGTCCTGCTGATTCAGAATGAAATCCTGCAGGAACCCCTGGAACGCTTTATTCACAGTCTTATTGGCGAATACCCGGATGCTCGTATCCTGGTGTTCGGCAAAAACATGGATGACGACCACCTCTACCGCCTGGTTCGGACCGGCATTCACGGCTACATCAAAGAACGTATGAGCGGTGACGCAATCAAGCACGCGCTTGATTGCGTCATTGATGGCAACACCTGGATTGAGCGCCACATCCTCGAGCGATTTATTTCCACACAGCACAATTTCGATGCCGCACTGGAATCACAGTTCTCCAGTAAAATAGAACAGCTTTGCAGCAACCTCACCAAACGCGAAACAGAAATTCTCTGTGAGGTTGTAAAGGGTCTCGCCATCAAACAGATTGCGGAACAGGTCCACCTTTCCCACCAGGGCGTAAAAATGCACCTTGCCAAACTGTTCAGGAAATTCAAGGTGACCAACAGAAATCAACTGATACTGGCGGCTTTTGATGAAATGAGTCCAGTCGAAGATCTATCGCTGCTGTTGCACAATGGCCTGAAGAAAAAACTGCAGCACTAAAAACCTGACAAGCTGTCAGAAACAAAGCCGATCAGCACCGTGCTGTTTCCGCATGTTCAGCAGATAAACAGCTGCTTATAATATATATTTTGTGCATGCGCCAGTCGCCTGGTATACAATCAGGCTAACACTGTGTAACCCCATGAATCTGCCAGATTTGCAGGCAAGAGGAGTCCAGACCGGAGGGACGATGGGCAGGAAAATCTCGGTTGAAGTCCAATCCTTGCTTGACGCTCAGGACAACCCGTTTGTTCTGATCGACCAGGACTACAATGTAGTTGCCGCCAACAAAGCCTATCAGCAAGCCTATGGTATTGCACAAGACGATATCATTGGTCGCAAGTGCCACCAGGTATCGCACCGCTCCGAAGTACCCTGCCACCTGAACGGCGAAGATTGCCCACACAAACGGGTCTTCGAAACCCGACAACCCCACCAGGTATTGCATATCCATTACGACACTCACGCACAGACCGAGTATGTCCGCATCAAGGGATCCCCCATCTTCGGCCCCGCTAACAGCATGTACCTGGGTGAAGCAATTTTCCCCCTGGCTCACACGGAAGACCTCGACCTGGAGCACCAACGCCTGATTGGCAAGTCCAAGGCATTCCTGGCGTGCATTGAAGGTTTAACGGCCGCCGCCAGAACCGATGCCGCCGTGCTGCTGTGTGGAGCCAGCGGCGTGGGTAAGGACCTGGCGGCTGAATACATCCATCGTCGCTCGGCGCGTAATGGTAAATCCTTCACCATGATCGATTGCAACGCAATAGCAGAGTCGGTCTTTGAAAGTGAACTGTTCGGCCATGAGCGCGGTGCATTCACCGGCTGTATCGGGCGACGTTTCGGCATGTTTGAGCAGGCCGACGGCGGCACCCTGTTTTTCAACGAAATCGGTGACCTGCCACAAAGCCTGCAAGGCCGCCTGCTGCGCGCCATGGAAACCGGTCAATTCCGGCGTATCGGTGGCCGGGAGCTGCTTCACGCCGATACCCGCATTATCTGTGCGAGCAGTAAAAACCTTCGCCAACTGGTCGCCCGCAACAAATTCCGCGCAGATCTTTATTACCGTATTGCCGGCATCGTTTGTAAAATACCATCGTTACATCAGCGCCGCACGGATATTCCGGAACTCGCCAATGCCCTTCTGCAACGCATGGGCAGCAGAGAGGACCCCAGTTATCGCCTGACGGATGACGCCATTGAAATGCTGCTTAACTACAGCTATCCGGGTAACGTACGTGAACTGCGTAATATCCTGCAGCATGCTGCATCACTGAGCACCAACGGCATCATCACCGACCAGCAAATCCGTATTGATGAACCGATTGAACCGATAAGCACTGGAAGCACGCTGAATCTGGCCGATGAGGACGGACAGGACCCGTCTATTAAACACCTGGAATCCCAGTACATCGCGGAACTGCTGGCTGAACATCACGGGAAACGCTCCAAGGTTGCCCAGATCCTGGGGATCAGTGAGCGCACCCTGTACCGCAAGTTGAAGCAGTATAATTTGCAATCCATCGGCAAACCCGGTTAAGGGCCGCGCTAACAGATTATTGCGCAACCATTGCGCCGGATTGTGACCTGGTGTACCCCGAAGACAGGCAAGATCGGATGTTTATCTGTTTCCGCGATCCTTAGCCGGAATCCGCAACATCTCCCGATAGCCGCCATTCACCAGTTTTTCGGCTTCATGGAGCAGAGTTGCGGCAGGACTGTCGCCATCCGGTCCACCATGCTGCTCTCTAACGACAGCGTATACTGAATCCAGGTCATCTCCCGCCTGCAGACCGTCCAGCATACGAAGCATGACGCACCACCTGTGTTTCTGGCTGCTGACCAGGCGCATGGTGATTTTTCCCTCACGCCGCAATCTTGCCTGACG
>JBDNAP010000044.1:0-3177 GCA_039768325.1 Thiogranum sp. | reverse complement strand
TTATCCACGGTGTAGCTGCCTTTGAGCCGCCCAGGAAAGGGGTCACGCGTGCCTGGCAAATGGCGCTTCCCGCAGGAACTCAATACGTCATTGCCGACACTCCGGCGGGTTACTCGCCCATCGATATCGAGGACCGTGTTAGCGAAGCCGATGTCATACTCATTCCTATATTACCCTCTTCGATTGATATCCATTGCACCGCCGATTTCATTCAAGACCTGCTGCTGATCAGCAAAGCCCGCAGCCATAACAAACGCCTGGGCATCATCGCCAACCGGACCCGCCTCCATAGCAGGGCGGCGGATAAACTGGATTACTTTCTTCAGGATCTGGATATCCCTGTGATTGGACGCATTCGCGACACCCAGCACTATGTCAGTGCCGTTGAACAGGGCGCCGGCATACACGAACTGGCGGAACAGGATGCGCGGAAACACGCCGACACATGGGGGAACCTTCTGACCTGGCTCGACAGCCCGCAACGCCCAATTGAATCGATGAGCGAAGCACTTCGCAAGTGTTCAGGTACACCGGCCTGATTCAGGCAAAGCGATCGATACGGAATGGGTCGATCGGCAATTCACTTGTCCCGTCCAGTATCAGCTGGGACAGGATGCGCCCCACAACCGGTGACAACTGAAACCCGTGGGCGGAAAAACCGAAAGCGTGGTAAGCCCCTGGTGCTGTAACACTGGCACCAATAACCGGGATATTGTCAGGCATGAACGCCTCCAGGCCCGCCCAGGTGCGCACGATACGCACATCCTTCAATTGCGGGAAAAGCGTCATGACGCTGCTGGCACTCAGCGCAAGCTTGTGCCAGTTTATTTCCGTACGCTCCTGTAGCAGATCAAGTTGTGCCATGTGCGCACCACCGATCAACAGCGTACCGTTCTGCATCTGTTTGAAGGACAGCTTACGCCCGGCGGCACCGAGCACTGGATCTATGAAGTGAGGCAGCCGCTCAGTGACCATTATCATGGGTGCGCCCGGCTTCAGTGGTACCGGCTCGCCGAGCATAGCGGCGATATGGTTTGCCCAGGCACCCGCACAATTGACCAGTACCGGCGCACGAAACTCACCCTGCAGCGTACTGACGCGCCATTCAACACCATCCTGTACCACGCCATCGACCCGGGTGTCTGACTGATAGTACACACCCAGAGAACGGGCCTTGCGGCGAAAGGCATCCAAGGCATGGAAAGGACGCCCGTAACCGTCATTCCGACAGATCAGCGCACCGGTACAATGTCGCGCCAGTGCAGGAACCAGGCGATAGAGTTCCTCGCGGCCAATCATCTCCTCGTGCTGGTAACCCAGTGAATGCAGCATAGCGGCGCGTTTTTCCAGGCTCTGCAGATCGGTTTGATTCTCTGCCACCCTCACCTGCCCCGGAAAACGGGTATCGCAATCAGAATCCACCAGCTCACGGATGTGTCGCCACATCCCGGCGGCAACCACGGACAGTGGAATCTCCGCCGGGTGGCGATTGAGCTGACGCAAACCACCGGCATTCACGCCTGAGGCGTGGCGGCCCGGACTGTCTTTGTCCAGAACGATGCAACGGGTATCACGCATGGCCAGATGCAGGGCCGTGGAGAAGCCCATCAGACCGCCGCCGATAATCAGTACATCGGCCTTCACTCGGCCTCTTCCGGATGCAAGCCGGCCAGTTGCCCCAGTGTCAGCGGGTTGACCGGTGGACGCTCGCGATAGTGACCGATGTCCTGAACCGCTTTGCCGCTGGCAACAGCGACGATGTGGCTGACCGCTTCGCCACACTGCCGGCCCTGACAGGGCCCCATGCCACAACGGGTAAGAAACTTGACCTGGTTGCTGTCGCGGTGACCATCGGCGACCGCTGCCCGGATCTGGCCCGCGTTCACCTCCTCGCAGCGACACACCACTGTGTCGTCGTCCGTTACCTGCAACATGTCATCGGAGATACGAAAGAAAGCCTCGAGGAACGGCCGGATATGCAACTCTTCCCGCATCCATTTGCGGTCGTTGCGGGCCAGTCTCTGTTGTGCGTCGCTGGCCATTGCGCCAAGCTCATAGAGAGCCTGCATAGCCGCCAGGCGGCCGGCGTGTTCGGCGCTGCGTGCACCCCCGATACCGCCGCCATCACCGGCGATGAGAATGCCGTCGACACTGCTTCTGCCCCATTCATCCAGAACTGGCCGCCAGCAAAGCTGACTGTCGGACCAGACGTGTCTGCAACCGGCCACACGGCTCAATTGCGTATGGGGAATAACCCCAAAATGCACCAGCAGTACGCTGGTTTCCAGCTTCTGTTCACGTCCGTTGTGAAGAAAACTTACGGATTGCAGGGTATCCTTACCCTGCGCCCGCAGACTTCTGACGTTATGCAGCGTACTGATACCGGCACGTTTCAGGTCGCGTTTATAGCCCAGCCCCTTGGTAATGTAGTGCCCCGCCAACAAGGCGCGTGGCAATCCTGGCAGTGCATGGAGATGATTCATCATGGGCGTTACGTCCAGCAACGCTTTCACACCGACACCGGCATGCAGGTATTGCCAGGCCAGCAAAAGCAGCAGCGGGCCCGAACCGGCCAGCACGACCCCGTCATCCGGAACGATGCCGTGAGCCTTGAACAGGATCTGGCCCGCACCGGCGTTCATGACTCCGGGAAGGGTCCAGCCGGGAAAAGGCACGGGACGTTCCATGGCACCGCTGGCGATCACCACCTGATCGGCTGTCACCATATGGGCCTGCTGGTGCCGGACCAGGCCGAGTTCGCGCCGTCCGTTCAGCGACCAGACCTGGGTTTCCGAAAAGTATTTCGCCCGGCTGGCGCGGAAGGCGCTGACCATCTTCCGCCCTCTCTGATATTCGTCTCCAAGCTGTCCGGCGCGATGTTGCGGTATGGATTCCATGGCCCGGTAGATCTGGCCACCTGGAGCCGCCTGCTGGTCAAATACAGCGACTTCTACACCCCGTTCTGCGGCCAGGGTGGCGGCGGCCAACCCCGCAGGCCCCGCCCCGATGACAGCCAGCTGGTAGTGCTGTTTCATGACCGCGATCCACCTGTGCCCTGTTGACATTCGATACGCATGCCCTCTCTTACCTGCTCCATACACGCCCGTTGATTGGCTTTGCCGTCGATCACCATAAGGCATTCATAACACACCCCCATCAGGCAGAAAGGCGCCCGCG
>JBDNAP010000302.1:0-3805 GCA_039768325.1 Thiogranum sp. | reverse complement strand
TTCCAACCCAGGTCGTGATTCACCGACATCGCCTGGGCCGCGAAGGCCTCGTTGGCTTCGACAAGATCGAGATCCTCAGTGGTCCAGCCTGCCTTTTCCAGGCATTTGGTCGACGCCGGTATTGGCCCGGTACCCATGATTGCCGGATCCACGCCGGCGCTGGCGAAGGCCGCGAGCCGGGCCAGAGGCTCCAGCCCCAGCTCTTTTGCCTTGCTCTGTGTGGTCACGATCACCGCTGCCGCACCGTCGTTGATGCCCGATGCATTTCCTGCCGTCACTGTTCCTTCCCGGTCGAAGGCGGGACGCAGTTTGCCCAGCTTCTCCGCCGTGGTGCCATGGCGCGGAAATTCGTCTCGATCGCAGATGATCGGGTCACCTTTGCGCTGAGGAATCTCGACTGGAATGATTTCCTCAACAAAGCGGTTCGCCTTTTGCGCAGCTTCCGCTTTCTGCTGCGAAGCCGCGGCAAAGGCATCCTGGTCCTCACGGCTGAATTTGTACTCGCGGGCAATATTTTCCGCCGTGACACCCATGTGGTAGTTGTTGAATGCATCCCAGAGGCCATCGACAATCATGGAGTCGATCATCTTCCAATCGCCCATCTTGTGCCCTTCACGGGATTTTGGCAGGAGGTGGGGGGACTGGCTCATATTCTCCTGTCCGCCGGCTATAACCACATCCGCGTCGCCACAGGCAATAGCCTGCATTGCGAGGTGGACGGCTTTCAAGCCACTACCGCATACCTTGTTGATGGTCATGGCCGGAACGCTGTAGGGAATACCTGCGCCCACAGCGGCCTGGCGGGCGGGATTCTGGCCGGTTCCAGCCGCCAGGACCTGACCGAGGATCACCTCGTCAATCTGCCCCGGCGCAATACCGCTGCGCTCCAACAGACCTGAAATGACGTGCGATCCCAGCTGAGATGCAGGAATCCCTGATAAGGCTCCTCCAAAATTGCCGACAGCGGTTCGTCCGGCCGCGACAATGACGATATCTTCACTCATAGTCATGCACCTAACTTTGATGGTTGTGGTGGGAATTAATAGCTTAGTTCAAAGTGAACGGTTATGTCGTGGTTTTGAGCCAGGAATCCTCACATCGCTTCCGGCACCAGCCAAACCCGGGTTGAGCCGCGCGCTATCGATACCGGGACCTGTGCAGAGAGATCAGATCCACTGTCCTTCGCCGCCTCTGTCCGGCTGATTTCCCGGAGAAACAGGGTTGGGCAGGAATTGTGAGCCGTGGGTGCGCAGATTGCGCCGAAGCCAAACCACACGTCCAGGGCAGAAATCATTGTGTTGAGCAGGAAAATTGTTGCGGTGCACAAATTTCGGTGCTAAGGTTCCTGTCACTCCCACTAAAAATGATGACAGAGACCATGACTGAAAAAGGTAATTGGAACCAGGACTGGATCGAGACCCAGCAGAAATATTGGGAAAACCTGACGGAAATGAGTCGCAATCTGATGGGACCCAAAGCCGCCATGAAGAATCCCTGGGAAGGCGCGATGGACCACTGGTGGCAGACCATATCGCCCGCGGCACCTGATCCGGCCCAGCAGTTCATGGAAAAGATGCTGGATCAGGGCAAGAATTTTTTCCGCATGGCGGAACGGTTCTCCAGCGGCCTGCAGGGCTCCTCTCCGGCAACAGACTGGCAGGAGGCGCTGAACAAGGTCTTCGGTGACATGCAGGCCGCCTTTGCCGGCGGTGTACCGGGTCTCGATACGGATATGGCGCATAAGATGATGGCCTTTTGGGAGATGCCGCTGGATAACTGGCAGCGGATGGCTTCCTCGCTGTCTCTCATGCCCGGCGATGCGTTGCGCAATATGCCCCATGGGGCGGACTTCGAGCGTTTCCTTTCCGCTCCCGGACTGGGTTATGCCCGCGAAGAGCAGCGGCAGCAGAAGGAAACAGTACGCATGATGATGGAGTATCAGCGCGCACTACAGGACTACACGCAGTTTTTTTCCAATCTGGGTTCACATTCTGTTGAGCGCATGCGAAAGAGAACCGGAGAACTGGGCGACGAGGGCAAGAGTATCGATTCGGCGCGGGCCCTGTATGACCTCTGGGTAACGTCCTGCGAGGAGGTATACGGCGAGCAGGTTATGACACCCCAATACGCCGAAATCCACGGTCGCCTGGTGAATGCACTCATGGCGCTGAAGAAACAAATGAGTCAGATGGTGGATGAGAACCTCGGAGCGATGAATATGCCCACCCGCTCCGAGATCCGCACCCTGCAGGACCGCCTGCAAGAGACCCGACGCGAGAACAAGCGCTTACGCGGGGATCTGGATGACTTGCAGGAAAAGGTAGAAAAACTGGTCTCGACGGTTGCGTCATCGGCTGCTACGGAACGAAAGCCCGCGGCGCGCAAGAAGGCAGCGGTGAAAAAGAAGGTCGCACCCCGCCGCAACGCCTCCGCTGCAGGCAAGGCCAAGTCCTAGACTGGCAGCTGGCCCGCGCGTCTTCACCCGTGTCTTCACCGGCGAAACCGGAAGACTGAAACAGGCGGCAAACTCAGTGATTACTGCCGTGCCCCTGGGCCGGTACCGATACAATTTTCAGGAGAGTCAACGTGATTCCAATCGATATCCGACCGGATAAACTTGCCCAGGAGATGTTGGACTACAGCCAGAAGCTTGGCCAGGGGATCGACAATCTCCTCAATGCCGAGAAGATAGACACGGGTGTCACCCCCAGGGTCGAAATCTACAGCGAAGACAAACTGACACTGTACCGCTATCAGGCATCGCCTAAGCAAATACAGAATCCGATACCGGTGCTGATCGTCTATGCCCTGGTTAACCGCCCCTATATGACTGATCTGCAGGAGAATCGGTCCACCATCAGAAACCTGCTGGAGGCTGGGCAGGATGTCTATCTCATCGACTGGGGTTATCCCGATGGCGCTGACCGGAGCCTCACTCTCGACGATTATATAAATGGCTACCTTGACCGCTGTGTGGATGTCATCCGTAAACGGCACAAGATCGACAAGATCAATCTACTGGGTATCTGTCAGGGCGGAACCTTCAGTCTCTGTTACAGCGCCATCCACCCTGCCAAGGTAAAAAACCTGATCACCATGGTGACGCCGGTGGACTTTCAAACGCCCGACAACATGTTGAGCAACTGGGTCCAGCACATGGATATCGATCTGCTGGTGGATACACAGGGAAATATTCCTGGCGAACTGTTGAACTGGACCTTTCTTTCGCTCAAGCCATTCAGTCTGACCGGACAGAAATACGTCAATATGGTCGATGTTCTGAAGGATGCAGATAAATTGAAGAATTTTCTACGTATGGAAAAGTGGATCTTTGATAGCCCGGATCAGGCGGGCGAGACTTTCCGGCAGTTTATTAAACATTTTTATCAGCAGAACGGACTGATTAACGGAACAATAAAAATCGGTGACCGTAGCGTCGATCTCAAAAGCATCGATATGCCGGTACTGAATATCTACGCTGAACAGGACCACCTGGTTCCACCGGATGCCTCAAAGGCTTTGCGAAACCTTGTGGGTACAAAAGACTATACCGAGTTGTCCTTTCCTGGCGGCCATATCGGTATCTACGTCAGCGGTAAGGCACAAGCACAGGTCCCACCAGCTATCGGTGCCTGGCTCGATGAGCGAAGTTAAGGACCGCGGACAAAAAGAATCGTCCGAAGATCAACTATATACTTGGGTAAACTGGTTCAAATTCCTGACGAAACAGGACAGAGAGCACCAGTGCCTGGCGACAGGCCATTTGTCGCCTGAATTATCTTAGGCAATACCAATCTGGAAGCAG
>JBDNAP010000301.1:0-4913 GCA_039768325.1 Thiogranum sp. | reverse complement strand
TTCGGTATTCCGATTTTTTTCAAAAAGGTCACTACCTCCTCACCGAGGTAGACGCCGGGAGCCAGATTCCAGCGCTCTCCGTCGAGCTCACCGGCAACACGCGGGCGGTTGAGAATTGCCTCTACCTTCGATACAAATCTCGGTGAATCAAAAGAATCCAGTATTTCTTCTCTTGCTATAGTCTGGACCTTTTCAGGCAGTTCGGTCTCTACCAGCTGTATTTTCTGACTAAGCTTGTCAAGCTTCACCTTGAACTCGCTCACGTCTTTACTCTCTCTAGGCTGCTGTATGAGCTGCCCAATGACAGATGCAACCATCGTTAGGGTCCTCCTTCTGAAGAGCGGAGATAGGGAATTCCAGCCAAGCTCGTCTCATAGTGCGGAGGGATATTCGGCGTGTAGCGCGAGCATCCATCACTGAGCTGCACTGACGCAATTGCCGCAACCAAGAGACCTTGGCAAGCAAGTAGATCATCCCCGTCGAAGCGGATACAGGACGGCGCCATCGCGCGTAAAAGATTCGTCCATTGCTCGTCGGAGGCCTGCTGTATACAGAGTTCCTGGTGCATATTCGCAAGACGAGCAACATGACCCAGGAGTGTTTTTCGGTCATTGCCGTCTTGGATAGCTAGCTGCTCGAGAGGGATCTGGTTGTGTGTGCGAATGTCGTCCAGTACCTGCCTCACCGCTCCACCCAACTGGTTGAACGGCTGGTTGTTGAACCCTGCTACCCCCTGGTACAGGCCGTCAGTGTCTCGCACCATAAGGCCGTTGAGATCAAATGTCTGTGGAGCGGATCCAACGATTCCCTCGGTTTTCCACCAGAGGTAATCACGAATATTCTCTAGCCGGGACCGGATCTGTGGAAAACCATCAAGGCAATTAATCTCTACCGTTTCACATACCGGAGCACAATTTGTGCATACCACTGTTTCCGCGCTCCCCAAACCTTCGTATTCGTCGGACGGAGACTGCAAGAGCAAGTCAATCAACACGCCGTAGGCAGCCGCACGCTGTTCGGGCTCACCATCCGAGCTTGTGCCAAGCGCGTAGAGATCGATGGCACGATCCACATCGTAAAGAATCTTGTCCAATATTATCTGGCAGCGAACCTGATCGACGCCGCAACCGCAACCCAGGTAGCAATCGAGTCGCTCGGCCAGGTGGCCACGTGCAATGACGAGATCCACCAGTCGCCGCGTGCCGGGCTCTTCCATGCCACTTAGGCCATAGAGGCCATAGAACACGATCGGTGGTCGCGCGATGTACAGCAACCTCGAACCGCTCTCTCCGTGCTCGAAAGCATCCAGAAACAGCTGGATAGCGCTCACGTAAGCCGCCAGCGGCGGAGATTCCGGATCGACGAGCCGACTTGCGAGTATGATGAAGCGCCGGAAGCGCTCCAGCGCCAGGTCCGAGGTCGAGGCCAGTGCACGCAGGTCATCCGATGCACCACTGGTCGACCAATGCACCAGTTCGTCCAGTGCATTGGCGACATAGTTCTCCTCGAACAGGGTTCTGAGGTCCGCGTGTCCGCTCTGTTCCAGTCTGGCGACGAATTGGCGATAGGCCACCAGGCCGCGGGGCCACTCGTTGGGCCCATAGCCCTCGGCCGTCGTCCCTGTCAGATTGCGCAACCCGTAGATCACGGCGTCACGCCGGGATTGAAGTTCGCTGGCCGGAGCCTGGAGGAGGAAACGGGCCCCGCCGGGACCGGCGTTTGCCAGGGCATCACCGAGCGTCACCAGGACCATGGCACCGACCTCGTCCAGGCTCCGGGCCAGTTGCCGGTAGGGCAGATTCAAGTCGGGGGTCAACGCCCCCACATAACGCGCGAGTCTTGCGTAGGCGCTGAGCTGGCGGCGTGCGGCCATGGCGCTGTCACGCTGCCTGGGGTCCAGGGCAAAGCGCGCCGCATCCACACCTTGAGCGATAATCTGGCGGATGGCATGCGCCCAACCGCGTAGTTCCGACTGTATGTCCTTGAGACTGGCATTACCGATCAGGGCCTCGAGGTCACGATCCACATCCTGCCGTGCCTGCTTGAGTTCCGTCCGTGTTGTAGTTTCCGCCTCGCCCACGGTTCGAATGGTCTTGACCTTGACATATGGCAGACCAGCCGCCTCTTGTTCCAGCACCTCTTTCTCGCCGCTGTACAGGCTCTTGAGGGCGGTAGCAATCTCCGTCGGATTGTTCGGGTCACTCACCCGCAACTTGCGGCGGACCAGATTGTCCAGTGCCACGGTGCTCGGCGAGCGGTCCTTGGGTATCGGGTTGATTGGAGTCTCTTGGGTCATAGTCTCTTACCTCATGCAGCCTTGACGCCGGCAAGGGGTTGAACAAGTTGTTTGCGGCCGCCGGCTAGCCCGGAAAGGTGTTTTATCACCCGGTCGGAAAGCTGGCGGGGGGATGCGCCCTGCGTCACGGCGTAGTGGCTTGCGCTCACCAGGAAGCGGGGTGGTAAATTGCCCGGCACGGTGCCGCGTATCAACCAGCGCGCTGCCTGGCGTATGGTTTTTTCATCTTCCCGTTCGAAGCGGATCACGTCGACAAGCGCTCGCTGGGCCAGATTACGCCGCGTCTGAAAAGCGACCTCGTCCACCACGTGGGGAATGGTTTTACCAGAACGGTCCAGCAGACGCCCCGGTATGCGGTGACCGCGAGCGGTGCTGTATAAACCCGTCCATACTTTACGCACCCTGGCAGCTTCGCCCTCGAAACCCATGCGGCGCAGCATCTCGGCGAGGATGAACACGCGCAGGTAACCCGTCGGGTGGGCGCCACCCGCTTTGTAGGTCATGGTTTTCGGCGCCGGATGCGCCAGGAAATCCATCATCCCCCATACCGAGGCCGGCCCGCCCAGCAGCGCCGCGGCCAGGTCGGCGAAGATCTCTTTGTGCCAGCGCGCGAAGGTGGACCCCACAAAACTATCTGTGCCGGAACGTGCCATGCGGCGCATGACAGCGTCCTTGTTCTCACGCCACAGCCCGAGATCGGCCTGGAGGTTGTGAGAGACCTCGTGCAGAAACACCGACTGCCAGGGATTGTCACGATCCCAGGGAATACGGATCAGGGGAAAGGGATTGCGCTCGCCCAACAGTCTGCCCAGTGTGACACCGCGTCGCATGGTGGCCGGCGAGTAGCCGTGTTCCATGTAGGTCACCGGCTTCAGCATGGGGCCGCGGAAGACAAGCGGCGCTGCCTGACGGATAGCGGCATAACAGTCCGCCGCGATAACATCATGCGCCGCCAGCGCTGGCGCAAAACTTGACCCACGTTGGCTGAACACCTCAAAAAACATGCCGAAGGTTCGGCGCGCACGGTCGACCTCCCGCTCTACCAGCGCCATGTAGATCAGCGCCTGCCGTGGGCCGGACTTGTCCCAATTGCTGCGCAGAAACGCCAGTCGGCGACGCAGGCTGACATTGATCTCCCCGAGACGGCGGTTCGCTGCCTCGAAGTGCGCCCTGGATGGTGCGTAGCGAAGATCCTGCCGGCGCAGCCCGACCAGCTCGGGCGTCACCCGCGACAGTCGTCCGGCCCGCGCAGTCAGCGTCTTGAGCTTGGCGTTCAGGAACGCCATTGTCGGGCCGCTGGTCTTCGATATACTACGCATGGCAGAATCTCCGCTCATTTCCCGTGCCCACCTACACCGCTGAGATGGTGATGCGAGCCGGGCCCTGGATGGTGTAGCTGCGCGTCCTGGTCTTGACAACCGCGCTCTTCTTCACCATACGTTTGGCCTTTGTCGACGGGCGGGACAGATTACGCGTCATCCGTGGGCTGCGTGCAACCTTGGCTGCAGCGCGTTTGACGATCTTGGTACGAGCCGCCACCGGTGTGCGTTTAACGGCTGCGGTACGCTTCACGCTCTTGGCAATCTTGGGCAAGGCACGTATGGCTTTGCGACCACGCTTGCGTACCAGCATTTTGGCGGCCGCCTTGGCATCTTTAACCGCCTTTTTACGCGCCGGGTAGGACAGACGCGCGCCTTGACGTTTCAACACGGTTCGCGCCGTCAAGCCTGCGACGATGGGGATGGCGCGAGGGTCGCGCACAGCCAGTTCGGCGAACGCCTCCAGTGCCTCCTCCTCGGTCGCTCCTTCGGCTCTCAGCCTGCTCAACAGACCCGCCGCTGTGCCGGCAATCTGCGCATAGGGGTGCGGGATGGCGCTCAGGACAGGCGCAGCGACACGCGCGATACGCCCGATTACCGGTGCGGCCTTTCGCGCGACTTTAACAGCGCCTCGCCCAACGCGTTTGATTCCACTCCATAATTTCTTGAAAAATTCGTCGGCATCCTCAGCATCCAGCGCATAAGCCATGGCGCTGTCCAGCATGTCTTCAGCCTCGTCGTCCTCGTAGGCATCCTCGAATTCATCGTAAGCTTCGAACTCTTCATATTCATCTGCAAACTCATCCGCTTCGTCGAAGTCGGAAAAGTCATCCTCGTCGAAATAGTCCTCGGCGCCTTCCAACCCCTCGTCTTCTTCGAGGAAATCATCTTCCTCGAGTTCGTCAAATTCCTCCATCTCGAGGTCTTCATCGAACTCGGCGGCACCCTCGGCCTCCTCGTACGCGAGATCTTCATACATTTCGTCTTCAAAACCGTCCATAATAAATCTCCTCTACATGGAAACGACTCACGATCCACCGGGCTCCGCGACCCGCTTCACGAGTAGTGCGCCTGATGAGTGCCCCGCGTCTCGCCCCTGGAATCTCAGTCGCACTGTCAAATGATTCCCGCCGTGTCTAGTAAGATAGACTCTAAAGTGAAAACATACAGCCGCACGTTATTGGTCCTTCAAGTCTGGTAGCACGTACGTGCCACATGCAGCAGCAGCGAAATTCAAGCTGAGGATAGTCGGCATTCATAAGTATTAAGAAATATGCCGTTTTCCAGATAGACCAGGG
>JBDNAP010000043.1:0-2685 GCA_039768325.1 Thiogranum sp. | reverse complement strand
GATACCCATCCCAGTATCGCGGTGGCCGAGTTGATGCGCCTGCTGGTCGACGAACACCATATCGGCTGGAATGCAGCCTGGAGCATGCTCAACCACGCCATGGCCTATACCAACCACACCCTGTTGCCAGAGGCCCTGGAGAAATGGCCGGTGTACATGTTCGATAACATGCTGCCGCGCTTGCTGGAAATCATTTACGAGATCAACGCGCGTTTCCTGGCCGAGGTATCACGGCGCTGGCCGGGAGATACCGACCGCCTGCGCCGCATGTCGATTATCGAGGAAGGCGACACACCGATGGTGCGCATGGCCTACCTCGCCATTGTCGGCAGCTTCTCGGTGAACGGCGTAGCCGAGCTGCATTCGCAGCTGCTCAAGAAAGGTCTGTTCCGTGACTTCTACGAAATGTGGCCTGACAAGTTCAACAACAAGACCAACGGTGTCACCCAGCGGCGCTGGCTGAGCATGTGTAACCCGGGCCTGAAAAAATTGATCACGGAGCAGATAATCGGCGACAGCTGGATTACCGACCTCGACCAGTTACGCAAGCTTGCACCCTGCGCCGAGGATGCTGATTTCCGGCAACGCTGGCACGAAGTCAAAATGGAAAACAAGAAACGGCTGGCCACACTGGTCGAAAACGAATGCGGCGTGAAGTTAAACTGTAATGCGCTGTTCGATGTGCAAGTGAAGCGCATTCATGAATACAAGCGTCAGTTGCTGAATGCCCTGCATATTATCCACCTCTATATCCGTATCAAACGCGGCGACACCGCAAACTGGACCAATCGCTGCGTACTGATCGGTGGCAAGGCTGCGCCGGGTTATGCCATCGCCAAACTGATCATCAAGCTGATCAGTAACGTCGCCAGAGTGATCAACGATGACCCTGCCGTCGGCGACCTGCTCAAAGTGGTATTTTTCCCCAATTACCGGGTATCGGCCATGGAGACGATCTGCCCGGGAGCGGATCTTTCCGAACAGATATCCACTGCGGGCAAGGAAGCGTCCGGTACCGGCAACATGAAATTCATGATGAACGGTGCTGTCACCATAGGCACTCTCGATGGTGCCAATATCGAGATCCTGGAAGAAGTCGGTGAGGATAATTTCTTCCTGTTCGGCCTGACCGCTGAACAGGTGGATGAGGCACGCAGGGATTACCGGCCCTGGGAAATCATCGCGGCAGATGAGGATCTGAATGCCGTCATGAAGTTGTTGCAAAGCGGCCATTTCAGCCGCTTTGAAATAAATCTTTTCGAGCCCCTCATCCGCTCTATCAACAGCGCACAAGATCCCTGGATGACCGCCGCCGACTTCCGCTCTTTCATCGATGCGCAGCAGCGTGTGGCTGAAGCCTATCGCGATAGAGAACGCTGGACGCGCATGAGCATCCAGAACACGGCAAACAGCGGTAAGTTTTCCACCGATCGCACCATGCTCGACTACAACAGGGAAATCTGGCATCTGACGCCAACTGCGCCGCTGCCCTGAACGGATCGGCGCCGGGAAAAAGGAAATGCAGTACAGAAAACTCGGTAACAGCGGAATCGATGTCAGTCTTATCTGTCTCGGAACCATGACCTGGGGCGAACAGAACACGCAAGCCGAGGCTTTCGAACAGATGCATTACGCCACGGCACAGGGCGTGAACTTTTTCGATACCGCCGAACTGTATTCGATTCCGCCCAAGGCGGAAAGCTATGGGCGTAGCGAAGAGATCATCGGCAACTGGCTGAGCCGCACGGGCAACCGGGAAAAAATCATTCTGGCCAGCAAGATAGCCGGTCCCGGAGCAGGCTGGATCGATCACATCCGCAAAGGTAAAACGCGTTTTACCCGTAAACACCTGGAAGAGGCACTAAACGGAAGTCTCAAGCGCCTGCAGACCGACTGTATAGACCTGTACCAGCTGCACTGGCCGGAACGCGACTGCAATTTTTTCGGTCAGCTCGGCTACACTCCGAGAGACCAGGATAACTTTACGCCGCTGGCAGCTACGCTGGAGGCACTGAGCGATTTCATCCGGGCGGGCAAAATACGCCACATCGGCTTATCCAATGAAACCCCCTGGGGGATCATGCGTTTTCTGCAGGTCGCGGAACAACTGAACCTGCCCCGTATCGTCTCGGTACAAAATCCTTATAACCTGTTGAACAGAAGTTATGAAGTCGGTGCAGCCGAAGTGTCCTGGCGGGAGCATTGTGGCCTGCTCGCCTATTCGCCACTGGGATTCGGCGTTCTGTCCGGTAAGTATATTGGCGGTGCACGACCAGCCGGTGCGCGCCTGACGCTGTACCCGGACTATACACGCTACAGCAACCGCATCGCCGGAAAAGCCAGCGTAGAATATGCAGCCCTGGCTGAAAAACACGGCCTCGATTTCGCCCAGATGGCGCTGGCCTTCGTCAACAGCAGAAAGTTCCTCACCAGCACCATCGTCGGGGCAACCACCATGGATCAGCTGAAAGCCAATATCGAAAGTGTCAATATAAAATTATCCGCTGACGTACTGCAGGGAATCGAGGCTATCCATGAAGCCTACCCCAACCCAAGCCCATGATTTTCCACCGCTAAAGAAAGAACCCTAACGCACAATAATGAGTTTCATTTGTCACCGCCTCCTTCGCTATAATCTACCCCCAGTTACTCACCTATTATTCCGTCATGCACAAGTCCAGTTTC
>JBDNAP010000300.1:0-3646 GCA_039768325.1 Thiogranum sp. | reverse complement strand
CTTTTGCCATTTTCCGCTCCTTCAGTTGTGGACGGTTGCCCGTCCGCTAATTTGGACGGCAAGCCGTCCCGTTACATAAAAAGCATCAGACCATCAAAAAGGCCTGATCCTCTACGTCCATGAATGCTGCGCCCAACTGCCCGATACAGGCATAAAACACCGATGAGCGCGCACCCTCGAGATCGGTGAAAAAGTGTTTGGCCCACGATGCAATGTGAGCCTGGAAAAATTTCTTCTGTTCTTCGAGATCGAGCGCTTCGCCGAAATCACCGACAATAAGACCGGCCATCATTTCGCACAGCGCAGCGATGTGGTCTTCGGGCTCGGCGACATCATCACGCCGCTCAATACCAAGACGGCTCATGTCATTGCGCAGCCGCGCCAGGGGTTTTTCGTGCAGGAACCCGGTGAGATAATAAGACCCGTACGGCACCAACTCGCCCCGGCCCACGCCGATGAAAAGATCGTGAAATTCACGAGAAACCTCTGCAGGACTGGATTTGGCAGCGACCCGGGTAATAGCGGAAACCGCCTGGCCAATGGGTGTGTCATCGCCCTGCATGTCGGCGAACATATCAAGATCTTGCCGGGACGGGCCCACGCGCAAAGTCGTGGCCAGCAACCTGTACAGGTTTGCCCGCAATACGTCTTCTTCGGAAACTGGCAGCGCTAACTTAGCCTCACCCATATTTTATTTAACAAGGCCGTGCCCTTCAAACGGGGCACCTCTCTCGCCTTCCTCTCCTAGTTGCATCACAGAATGACGCAGCACAGGCGCTTTAGGCAAGTGTATTATAGTTTAAATTGGCAGGCTTTCACCATCTGGTAATGTGGAGCAATTTACTCAACAATTATCCGTGGTGCGGCTCGCTTCTGGCCTGCAGAATCGCCCAAAACCGAGGTCCAGACGGTTTCTGCGATGGCGCGGTACAGCCCTGTATGATGGGAATCCGGGGCGGACACCACGATTGGCTGGCCAGAATCAGAGCGTATGCGCAAATCCTTGTCCAGCGGCACCTCGCCCAGAAACGGTAAGCCCAGTTTTTCGGCTTCATCGCGCGCGCCACCATGACCGAAGATCTCATGGCGCTCACCGCACTTGGTGCACATGAAATAACTCATGTTCTCGACAATGCCGAGCACCGGCACATTCACCTTTCGGAACATGTTCAAACCCTTGCGAGCATCTATCAGCGCAAGATCCTGCGGTGTCGACACTATAACAGCACCGGACAGCGGCGTCTGTTGTGCAAGGGTCAATTGTGCATCGCCAGTTCCAGGCGGCATGTCGACAATCAGGACATCCAGGTCACCCCAGGCGACCTCGCGCAGCATCTGCTGCAGCGCCGACATCACCATCGGACCACGCCAGATCATCGGTGTGTCTTCTTCTACGAGGAAACCCATCGACATGGCCTTGAGGCCGAACCCCTCCAGTGGTCTCAGTGTACGTGAGCCCGGTGACACCGGCTCGGGCCTGCCGGTTATGCCCAGCAGGCGCGGTACCGACGGGCCGTAGATGTCGGCATCCAGAATACCCACCTTCAGACCGTTTGCCTGCAGGCCGAGCGCCAGGTTGACCGAAGTGGTCGACTTGCCCACCCCGCCCTTTCCGGACGCCACCGCAACGATATGCTTCACACCGGGCACGCCCGCCATTGTCTGCGCTGCCTGGGCTTTCGGACCCGGCTGACCCATGGGCGGCGGCGGCGCCATATTGGCGCCTGCCGGCGGCGGGGTCTGACCGGCCGCAGGACGTGATCCAGCCTTCACCTCTGCAGTGAGTGCCGCCATGACTTTTTCGACGCCGTCCAGCTTGCTGACTGCCTGTTCAGCAGCCTGGCGCAGCGGCTCCAGTTCATTGGCCCGGGCCGCATCGACCGTGATCGCGAACATGACATTGTCACCACTGATGACCACGTCTGAAACCAGGCCGAGGGACACCAGGTCACCGTCAAGATCAGGCCCGCGCACCTTGGAAAGGGCCGCCATGACTTGTTGTTTTTCTACCATGTGAACATCCCTGAACGCGACCCGCCACATCTCGCAGGATCTGCTGCTTCATTTTGTTTGTAGATTTGCTCAAATAATTGAAATTTAATGAATTAACCTCTCAGGCACAGCGGCTAACGCCGACGCTGTACCCCACCCAGTTCATTGGTTATATCATTGGCGATCTTATTGACAAGCTCACCAAGGGCAAGCACTCGCTGATCCGTGATGCGCGCGCTCGGGCCGGACACTGAAACCGCACCCAGAGGCTCACAGTGTTCATCGAAAATAGCAGATGCCACACAGCGCAGGCCTATGGCATTTTCTTCATCATCAATTGCATATCCACGCTGCTGCGAGACTTCAAGGTCCTGAAACAGAGCTTCGATGGATGTGTGGGTGTGGGAGGTTTCGCGGGTCAGTTCACGGCCATGCAGCACCTTGCGGGTGGCTTCCGGATTCATGTGGGACAAGATGGCTTTGCCGACACCGGAACAGTGCATTCGTGCCCGCCCGCCGGGTCCGGCAATGGCCCGCATCATCTTCTGGCATTCAACCTGAGCCAGGTAGACAATCTCGCCCCTGTCGGAAATGCCGAGATTCACCGTTTCGCCCGACTGTTCCATCAAGCGGCGCATATAGGGCCGAGCTATGGTAACAACATCGCGAGATCGTACGAAGGCGGAACCAACCCGAAACGCCTGAACTCCGATCAGCCACACCGAACGCTCGGTGTCGAATCTCACGAATCTCTCATTCTGCAAGGTAGTGAGCAACCGGTGTGCGGTCGAATTGGGCAGTCCGACTTCCTGGGCCACTTCCGACAAGGACAGGCCCGATGCATGATAGGAAAGCGCATTGAGCAATTTCAGCGCACGACTCAAGGACTGCACCTGACCGGATGCCCGCAATATTTCCTTGCTCGGCACACGAAACTCTTCGCGCCGCGCAGCGTCTCTGTCCTTGTCCGACACCTGGTTTTCCAGCATAGATGTTCCCAATTCAATTTCGCCTTATTCAGAGGTATATACGATGTCGTTCCACAATGTGGATCAAAAACCACACACCGGAGCGTTCTCCGTTCCAAAAAGAACTGCCAGAACCCAATATTCCCTTAAAATTTCCAAGATCTGCGGGCCATCTGGTCTAACGAACCCCGGTAGAGCCTAGCCTCGAACTGGCAGTACCTTGTCACAGACCGAATTGGAACGCAATTCCATATGCTGGATGCACTTGTAAACAACGCCTACTGGCTCCTGTATGCCGGCACCCTGATGGAAGGCGAAACCGCCCTGCTGCTTGCCTCTCTAGCGGCACACCAGGGTCTGATTGAGTTGACATGGGTCATCACTATCGCATTTGCGGGCGCCACAACCGGCGATCAGATCAGCTATCAGCTGTTCCGCCGGTTCGGACCAAAAATGGTGGAGCGCAGCGAAACCCTGCAGCGGCGCACGAAAAAGGCTCGCCGGCTGCTTGCCGGGCATCCGCTGAAATTCATTATCCTGTCGCGGTTTTTCTGGGGCTTGCGCTCTGCCTGCATGCTGGCGCTGGCGGCCTCTGACGTGCCGACGCGGGTGTTTGCACCTGCCAACCTGCTCGCCTGCGCGCTGTGGGCAACCGTTGTGGGCTCGCTGGGCTATGCGTTCAGCAG
>JBDNAP010000299.1:0-7941 GCA_039768325.1 Thiogranum sp. | reverse complement strand
GGCGCATCACGTATTTCCCGTGCAGCTTGATCTAGCTTTTTTGCAGCCTCACTAAGCAGATCATTTATAGAATCAAGCGTAGGCATCGAGCTCCACTCTTATGGCACATAACAGTGTGTATCTGGAAGATCGAGGTGTTATAACACCTGCATTTTCCATGTATCCCGCATCAGGCTTTTCCGCCTAACCCCTCTTTGTTGAGATTTCACGCTACTCTAATTTCTACGTAATTACAAGAACATATGTGCCGCCTTCGCTCGGAACAGGCATGTCGGAGACTCATACATTCTGTACTAATAACTCGATTTGAGGCCTATCACGCATTTGAATTTTACGCAGCACTTGACTACTGTATTTACATACAGTCCATGGAGGGGCTTGCTCTATGAATACGACCGGCAAAGGTTCGCCGTTTCTTATCCGGCTGCGCGATACTATCCGCACAAAGCAGTACAGCATACGCACCGAACAGGCTTATGTTGGCTGGGTTAAGCGCTTTATTTTATTTCATAACAAGCGTCATCCTGAAGAACTTGGCGAAGCCGAGGTCGGTGAGTTTCTGACCCACCTTGCGGTTAAACGCCAGGTTTCGCCCAATACCCAGAACCAGGCTCTCAATGCACTGGTTTTTCTCTATAAATATGTGGTTGGCAGACCGTTGGGGGATATTCTGAATGCCGACCGTGCGCAACGGCCACAACGCCTGCCGGTGGTTCTGTCACGCGATGAAGTGCGAGACCTGTTTCAGCACCTTGATGGCCCGCACTGGTTACCGGCGTGTTTATTGTATAGCTCGGGTCTGCGACTAATGGAATGCCTGCGCCTGCGTGTGAAAGACCTGGATTTTGATCATCGGGCCATTACGGTGCGTTGCGGGAAGGGCGGTAAGGATCGCGTGGTGACATTACCTGATCCATGTATCGAACCACTGCAACGCCAGCTGGAAACAGTTCGTAACCTGCACAATAAGGATCTCCAGGATGGTTTTGATGCCGTGTGGCTTCCTTATTCATTGGCACGAAAATACCCGAAGGCGCCCAGATCCTGGGCCTGGCAGTATGTGTTTCCGGCGAGTAGGCGAAGTGTTGACCCGCGTTCAGGGGTCACCCTGCGCAAGGCGGGCAGCACCAAACCTGCCAGTTGCCACACACTGCGGCATTGTTTTGCTACGCATCTGCTCGAGCGTGGCATGGATATTCGCACCGTGCAGGAACAGCTTGGTCACAAGGATATCCGTACAACGCAAATTTACACTCACGTACTTCAGCGCGGCGGCAATGCGGTGGTCAGCCCGTTGACTGGGGTATTCCTCGCTGCAAACAAGGCCAACAGCTGATTTTGATTATTTTACAGAGCACTGCTGGTTGGCCGGCAAGGCTTTAAGTTCAGCCACACAGGACCCACAGTTGGTGCCTGCCTTGGGTGCCGCGCCGATTTGCTCGGCACTGGTCAGGTTTCCGGCCTGGGTGGCTCCTATGACGGTATTGACGCCCACACTGAAGCAGGCACACACAATGCGTCCGGCATCCTTTTGGCTAATACTCTGCTGTGTCCGTTGACCATCAGCCTCTATGTGCTCAGTGATGATCCGGAGCATGTCTATCTGTCCTGGTACCGTCCCGTTTCACTCGGTGAAACTGAGTCACAGGCCGCGGTGCAGGAAATGGTGGCAATGATCGAAGCGTTCATCCGTGCAGCAAGCGAGTGGTGACCCTGATCGGGTGAGTCCATCAGGGTTTGTCTAGCCGGACCATCCACGCCTCTTCATTGCCGTCCGGGTTGACGCCTTTCCCGACGATCGTCAGGCCATCGTCGGATATCGCCCGCGCCATTTTCAATGTCCAGCCGTTCAGGTCAAGGCCGTGGTCGTTGACCAGCACCTTCCGCAGGTCGCGCATGCCATGGCTTTCATCCCATATGAATGCCTGCTGGCCGCGTTTACCCAGGCTGAATCCCACCACGATGTCGCCGTTGCCGGAGACGTCCAGGGCTTCGCTGTAAGAGGCGCCGTTGGCGAATGTGCCACAGGGCGTCATGCCGCCGCTGCGGGTCCAGCGAAACGCCTCCTGTCCGTGTTCCGAGTTCGCATATCCCACGATGACCTGACCGTCCGCGGAGATGTTCAGGGCCTCGCTGGAGACAATACCACCGGGCAGGTCACCGAGTCCCTCCATGCCTTCTGCGGCGCTCCAGCGGAACGCTTCGGCACCGGAAGCGGCGCCGCTGAAACCCACCACCACCCGGCCGTCGGCGGAGACGCCGCGCGCCTTGCTGGGTGTGAAGGCTTCACCACCGGGCAGCCTGCCGAGGCCCGCCATGCCGGTAGCCCGGGTCCAGCGGAACGCCTCGCCAAGCGGGCTGCTATTCGAACTGCTGAAACCCACCACCACCTGGCCATCGGCGGAGACCCCGCTCGCGTAGCTGGAGAAACCACCACCGGGCAGATCGCCGATACCCGTCATGCCCTCACCGGCGGTCCAGCGAAAGCCTTCGCTGCCCGAGCCTGAGTGGCTGCTGCCTACCACCACTGCGCCATCGGCGGAGACGCCGCTGACGGAACTGGTGTAGTGTCCCCCGGGCAGATCACCAAGACCGACCATGCCGCCGCCGCGTGTCCAGCGGAAGCCTTCATGGCCTGATGCAGAGACGCTGCGTCCGACCACCACCGTGCCAGCGGCGGAGACGGCGGTGGCATCGCTCTGAAATCTCCCGCCGGGCAGGTCTCCCAGCCCCATGAAAGACGCGCCAAAGGCGCTGCTCGCCAGGCCTGTCGCAAGGCTCACGCATACGGCGCTCAACAAGGATGAATTCAAGGGGGGGCTCCCGCGCCAAGGCCTTCTCGCAGCGAAGCGGGCAGGGGCAGTGGTCGTTGCGTTGTCCTGTCCAGGACCACGTGCACAGTCGCCAGGCTGGCCTGTTGTGTTTGATCGTCTGCCAGTACGCGGTAGCCGAGAGTGAATGAAGTCCGGCCAAGCGTCTTCGGCCAAAGTTCTATCGTCAACCTGTCTGCATGATGCAGCGGCTTGTGGTAGTCGGCCTCCGCGTGCACCAGGGGTAGCAGGTAAGAACCCTCCGCAAGCAGTTCACGCAGGGAACAGCCAATGTGCTGCATGAAATGTTCGTAGGCTTCGTGCGCATAGCGGAACAGGTGTGCGTAGAACACCACGCCGGCGGCGTCGATATCCTGAAACGGAACCGTCATTCTATGTTCAAAGACAGGCTTGTCCTGCATGATCCGGACCTCGGTTGTATACCCAGTCCGGTATTTTCACCCATAATAATCCTGCCGTCACGGACAGCCGGTGGCGGGGCGATATCCTGACTCAGCCAGTCGCTGGTTGCCAGCCCGTGGCTCGGGTCATGCCTGCCGGCATTCAGGGCTGCAGCGAGATGGACTGCCGCCCAGCTGCCTATGGCGCTGTCCACCGTCGTTGTTACCAGGCTTTCCAGACCGGCCCGCTGAGCCTTTTGCCCCAGGGTCAGGGCGGGTTGCAGTCCACCCAGCAACATCGGTTTGAGTACCAGCCGTGCGACCGGTTTCTGTGACAGTATGTCTGCCCGGGACAGCTGGGTGAGGGACTCATCCAGGGCCAGGGGGAAGGGCGCCAGCTTTTGCAGTTGTTCGAGTTCTCTCAGGTCGGGGTCGTGCAGGGGTTCCTCCAGGCATTCCACCGGCAGCTTCGCAACAGCGGCAATAAAACTGCGCGCCTGTGCCTGGTTCCAGGCCTGATTGGCGTCCAGGCGCAGACCGATACCCTTGGGTAAGGCATCGGCGAGCTTGTATAGATTGGCAATATCCTGCGCAAGCGGCAGCAGGCCGACCTTGAGCTTGACGACAGAAAATCCGCTTGCAGCGGCAAGGCGGGTGCCGGTTTCTCTGTCCAGGCGGCCCAGGTTGACATTGACCTTTACCGATGCCGATGCGTTCGCTTCCAGCCAGCGGCACAGCGGTAGCTGATGTTGTCTGGATATGAGGTCAAGCAGCGCGGTCTCCAGCCCGCAGCGTGCCGCAGGCGGACAGTGCTCCGGGGCCGGTAATCTGTTGAGCGCTGCAGCCGGTCGCAAACCGGCTAACGCGGTTTTTTGTCCATGCAGCCAGTCTTCTGCCGTGGCCTCATCTTCCGTGCCTGCCAGGGGGGCGCAGTCACCGTATCCCCGGCGGCCGTCGCCATCCGCTACCGTCACAAGAAAACCACGGCGTACGGAAAAGCCGCCATTGGCACTGCACCACGTTTGTCGCAGCGGAAGACAGTAGGGCTGGATGCGAAGCTCTTGCAGGTGCATATCAGAGCGTCAGCGCCATACACAGCAGTGTGCCGAACAACAGCTGCCACTGCGCGGTCTGCGCCAGCAGGTGGTTGAGTCGCTTGTCGATACTGTTGTGCCACAGCCGCCGTATCAGGAAAACCGCCGGTACCAGGCTGAGCCAGGGCAGCACGAGCATCACGCCGCCGAGACCCTGACCCAGTAGAGGCAAGGTCGTGAACGGTGCCAGCAACAGTAGGGCCGCATAGAGATTACGGATGGCGGGGCGGCCCAATACCACGGCCAGGGTATGTTTGCCGGCATAACGATCGGTGTCGAGATCGCGATAGTTATTGATTAAAAGCACGGCAGCGGCCGGCAGACCCACCGCAGCGCCCGACAGGAGCGCGTTCCAGGACCACTGCTGAGTCTGCAGATAAAAGCTGCCGGTGACCGCTGCCAGTCCAAAAAACAGAAATACGAACAGTTCACCCAGCGGTGTATAAGCGACAGGTCTGGGACCACCGGTATAGGCATAGGCTGATGCCAGTGACAGCAGGCCCAGTACCAGAATGGGCCAGCCGCCCAGCCAGACCAGATAGAGGCCCAGCAGAAACGCGCCGGCAAAGCTGAAGTGGGCAGCACGGCGCACCTGAGCCGGTTGCAACCAGCCTTCGGCGCTGACACGTCTGGGGCCTAGGCGTTGCGGCGTATCGGCGCCGCGTTCAAAATCGGCGGCATCGTTATGCAGGTTGGTGCCGATCTGGATTAACACGGAGCCGCCCAGCGTGACCAGTAACGTTACCCAGGCAAACAGTTGATGTTCCGCCCAGGCAAGTGCGGTACCGACCATGACGGGGACTGCCGAGATGCTCAGTGTCCTGGGCCGAATGGCCAACAGCCAGATTTGCAGCGTGGTCATGGGCCGGTGGATAGAGGATGAATCAGGGCCGGCGCGGAAAACGGCTGAAGTCGGGATCACGTTTTTCCAGAAAGGCATCGCGACCCTCCTGTCCTTCCTCGGTCATGTAGAACAGGGCAGTGGCATTACCCGCCAGTTCCTGAATCCCGGCCAGGCCGTCGGTATCGGCATTGAAAGATGATTTGAGCACACGCAGTGCGGTGGGCGAATGTTGCAGCATTTCCCGGCACCAGCCAACGGTCTCCGCTTCCAGCCGCGCCAGTGGCACAACGGCATTGACCAGTCCCATCTCCAGTGCCTGGCCGGCATCGTACTGCCGGCACAGGAACCAGATCTCCTTGGCTTTCTTCAAACCCACCGAGCGTGCCAGCAATCCTGCGCCCAGTCCCGCATCAAAGCTGCCGACCTTCGGCCCGGTCTGACCGAAACGCGCATTGTCGGCGGCGATGGTCAGGTCACAGACGAGGTGCAGGACCTGGCCGCCTCCGATAGCATAGCCGGCCACCATAGCCACAACGGGTTTGGGGAGACTGCGGATCTGGCGTTGCAGGTCGAGCACGTTGAGATGTTGTACACCCTGTCCGTCCCGATAGCCGCCGTCATTACCGCGTACTTTCTGGTCACCGCCGGAGCAGAAGGCCTGGTCACCGGCACCGGTGAGAATAATCACACCGATGTCAGCTGCCATGTGTGCGTGATGAAACGCCTGGCCTAATTCCTCCACCGTTTCCGGACGGAAGGCGTTACGCACAGCGGGCCGGTTGATGGTAATCCTGGCGATGCCATCGTTGTGGTGATATAGGATGTCCTGGAAATGCTGTCCTGCGACCGCCTGCCACTGCATGACGTGTACCTTTTATCAAATGACTGATGAGGGGCAAGGATATCAGTTATTGGACAGAGATTTCTGATGATCACTTGCCCGCTTGTCTGCCGATCGACGGCCGCCGCTTTCCGCTCTCGCCATCCCCCTGCATCCAGTTGGTCTATGACGCCTTTCAGGGGAATTTTACCCGAACCGGATTTAGGGCCCAGGATAGCGTGACCACTGTCAAATCCGGGCAATTGTATAAAATAAACCATGCCCCTAGTCGGCTATCTCCGGCTCAGCTTGTGGTGTCGGCGCGATTTGGCGGACAATCGGATATCGGCCATGGTCTGCGGCGTTGGGTTACCTTGTCTGTCCGGCTTGATTATCCGTGATATGGTTTCATTGTCGGCTGCCGGAATCAAGACAGGGTCTGTTCATGTCCATCCGCCCGGCCTGCCAAGGGAAGTTCTACAACGCGTCTCATGCTCATGAAAATACTTTTTTACAATTGGGTGCAATTCGATGATCCTGAGAAACGCGGTGGAGGGGTCTCCGTCTATCAAAAAAATCTGATTGAAAAGCTGTCGGTGGACGCTGGAAAGGACATTTATTTTTTATCCGCCGGAATCGCATACAATTTCTTCAAGCGGAAAACATATTGCCGGCGCACAAACAACATATTTCGTGGCAGATGCAGTAGCTTTGAGCTTGTCAATTCGGCAGTACTGTCCCCCGGGCATTTTTGTTATGACTCAGACGCGGTATTGAAAGACCCCCAGACCAGCAGGGTGTTTATGGAGTTCATCGACAGGCACGGACCGTTTGATGTTATCCATCTGAACAACCTGGAGGGCATACCGGCGGAAGTTTTGAAGGTAAAGGAGTTCTATCCGAAAACGAAGTTGTTTTTGATGCTGCATAACTATTATCCGTTTTGCCCTCAGGTCAATTTCTGGAAAAGAGAAAGGGAAAAATGCCTTGACTACCATGACGGATTTGACTGTGTCAATTGCCTGCCGCACAGAATCAGCAAGGAGATTGTTCTGGCGGCTCATTGCCTGGCCTTTCATTTGAAGTCGTTCGGGATTCATCCGGATTCCCGGCTTTTCAAACGGGCATTCGCGATGGCCAGGCCGTTCTATGCAGCCTACCGATTCTTCGGCAGAATACTGGAAAACCGCAACGCAGGAGCTGAGCTTGACGGCGATGCACCGGTGCTTGTGAACATGACGCGAAGGGCGGAGTATTTCACCAACAGAAGAAAAACCTTTGTATCCCTGATTAATAAAAATGTCGATAAGGTGTTGGCGGTTTCGAGACGTGTTTCCGAAATCGCCGCAGATTACGGGATCCAGAAAGATAGACTCGAGATTGTCTACATCGGCACGAACCATGCTGAAGACGAGTGGAAATTCACGAAAAGACGGGATTTTCAACAGATTTTGAACCTCTGTTCTATGGGGTATATGAGAAGTGATAAAGGCTTTTATTTTTTTCTGGATACCCTGGAACAGATGCCGGACGCAATGGCAAAGCGTATCAATGTCATCATTGCCGCAAAAAATACCGATAACGGTGCCTACGAAAGAATCGAGATGCTCGGTAAAAGGTTTAACAAGGTCTTTTATTCCGATGGATACACGCATGAACAATTGGATGAGATTCTGCGCCACGCTGATCTGGGCGTCGTCCCGGTGTTGTGGGAGGATAACCTGCCGCAGGTGGCAATAGAAATGGTCAGCCATGGTGTGCCGATTCTGACCAGCGACCTGGGTGGAGCCTCAGAACTGGGCAACAACGCCGCATTCATCTTTAAAAACGCTGATGTCGGAGATTTTCTGGTTAATCTGGAGGGGCTGCTGATCATAGTAATACTACTTGCGTCTTTCTGGGTTATTGATTTGAATCTGGTTGTCTTTGTCGATCATGTGAATCATCTGCAGGCAAGCTACAACAGTTTGGC